>NZ_JXMW01000020.1 GCF_002072215.1 Methanobrevibacter arboriphilus JCM 13429 = DSM 1125 | reverse complement strand
ATTAAAACTTATATATCCTTTATCTGCTATTATAATGTCTTTGTTTCTTATTATTCTTCTTTTTCTTAGTTTTTCCATTATTTCAGGGAATAATTCAGAGTCATGCTTAGATCCTTTATGTATTAACATGGTCAATGGTTGTCCAGTGTGATAATCAAGTGCTAAAGTTAATTTAAACCCTATATAAAACCCTTTTGAAGCTGATTTGGCCCAATAAAGCCCTTTTTTCTCGAGAAATTTTTTAGTGTAATTTTGCTTGTTCCAGTTCATATCAACCTGTATATCGGTTCCATCAATTAAAACTGTGCGTTTTCCTCTTTTAATTGGTTTAAATTCCTTATTTAATGTTTTAATCACGAATTCAAGTATTTTCTTTTGATTAAATCTTGCCAAAAATTCATATATTTGATTTGATTCTGGAACTTGATTAAATCCTAAAGACTTTCTCAACTCATGGCTTCTTTTAAGCTCACTAACAACGTATGAAATATCTGATGCGAAAAACATACTCATTAAAACTATTTTAAAATTAACAACACCTTTTTTAACAGGTTTAATTCCATTTCGAGTGAATTCCTGATGAATTTTCCTAGAATCGATAATTTTAAATATATTCAACAACAATATCCATTTAGGGTCTTTTTCATCATAAATAATTGGTATTTTCATTTTTATCATCAATAAAACTTTGTTAATACCAATATTTATATTTATCGATTTAAAAGACCCTAAAAAATAAAATAAAACTCATAAAAAATGTACTTTTAAAAACAAAAAATAATCCAACATAAAAATAATGAAAATAAGGCTAATGAAGCCCTCAATTCTAGAAAAAAATCTAGCACCCTAATAATATTATTGTTTATATTGAAATTTCATAAATATATTAAATTTTTATAAATATATTAAAGTTTTATAAAATATTACTTTTCAAATGCTATAGGTTAAACTTAATTATATAAATTTATCAAAGTATAAAAAGATTTAATCAATTATATTTTTTATAATTTTAATATTCTATAACATTTTGCAGTATTTAATGTTATTTTATATTATTTTATAATTTTTATAATTTTTATAGTTCTTAATTATTTTAAAAGGATTTATGGGGATTTAAATGAGTGAAAACGATCATAAAAACAGTCATAAAAGTAGCTGTAAAAACAGTTGTAAAAATGGAGTTCAAAAAGCGGATTTACATAATGTCAATGGTGTTGGGGATAAATTAGTTGAAAAAATATATAAATCAGTTGGAGGAGAGGATGAATTACAGAAAATTGTAAAAAATCTTGATTTGGAAAGTTTAATAAATATTGAAGGTATAAGTCAAAGAAAGGCAATTGAAATAATGAATCAATTACTTGGAAATCCCACACAAGAATTTTTAAAAAGTGAACGTGCAGTTCAATTGTATGAAGAAATAATTCAAAAAATCATATCTTATTCTAACACTAAATATTCAGAAAATAGAATTCTCTTATTATCTCCTTCTAAAGATAAATCTTTAATTGAAAATAATGTTGATTTTGCAATGAATGCAAAAGAAAAAGTTTCAAAATTGCCTATTATAAAACTTAGAGGATTAATGAAGAATTTGGATATTCCAAAAGAAGTTCGACCAGATTATGATCCGAGTAAAGCTATTCTTGTGGAAAGTGATGAGGATAATGATTATTTAATGGATTTAGGGTTTAATCAGTATTATCCTATAATTAATGCTTCTTCATCATCTATGCTTGAAGAAGAAATTCGTAGCTATGAACTAATATTTTATGTATATAGTGAAGGTTTTATTGAAGTTAGTGAAATGAACAATTCGATTATGATTAGTAAAGAAGCTCCTGAACATGAAATTGTTCCAGAACTAATTCTTGATTATTTTAATAAAAATATAGATCTTTTTAATAGGGTAAGTGAAATTAGAAAAATTCTCAATGAAAAGACAATTCTTGAAGATATAAGTCCTATTTTGGATGAAGTTAACTCTCTTAAAAAAAGAGATGTTGATATTGATAAAGTTGTGAATTCTGTTAAAGTTATACTGGATGAAGAACTTAGACTTTCAATTAAAGAAATTGATCTTGAGGGTGATGAGGTATTAGATCTTTTAAATAATGCGATGCCTCCTAAAATTGAGAAAATATTTGATGATATTATAACTAAAGGTAAACAAAATATTAAAACAGAAACTGGCATTGATTTTGATCCTTTTTTAAGACAATATCCTCTTGAGCTTGATGAAAATGAGTTAGAAAGGATAAAACTTATGCAAAATTCAGAAAAAGAAAATGACTTGTTTGATAAAAAAATTACTGCAGCTAATTATTTAGCTAGTATAAAGATCCAAGCAATAGAGGAAGTCAAGGAAACTTTAGAATTTGATTATGAGTTTACATTGGGCAGTTTTGCTTATGAGTATGATTTGATGCCCGCTACATTAGGGAATGATTTTAAACTTGAAGAAGCTTTACATTTAGAGCTAGGTCTTGAAAATGGAGACTATATTCAAAGAATCGATTATAATTTAGGAGATAATGATAATGTAGCTCTTCTTACAGGAGCTAATAGTGGTGGAAAAACTACTTTACTTGAAACTATCGCTCAAATTTCTATTATGGCTCAAATGGGCCTTCCAGTATGTGCAAAAAATGCAGAAGTTAAATTGCTTGATGAAATTTATCATTTTTCAAAAAAGAGATCTTTAGATGCAGGTGCATTTGAATCATTTTTAAATGTTTTCATGCCAATTGTAACTACTGATAGTGAAAAATTAGTTCTTCTTGATGAACTTGAGGGAATAACTGAATTAGAAGCTGCGGTTAAAATTATTTCAAGTTTTATAGAGATGATTAAAGATTCTAACTCTTATGCGATAATAGTAACTCATATGGCTAAGGAATTGATGACTTATGCAGATGTTAGAGTTGATGGTATAGAAGCTAAAGGACTTGATGAAAGTTATAATCTGATAGTCGATAGAACTCCTAAAATGAATTGTTTAGCTAGAAGTACTCCTGAATTTATTTTAAAAAGAATTTATGAAAATTCAGAAGGTAAAATGAAAGAAGTTTATGGTGAAATTCTTAAAAAGTTCTAATCATTTTTGATTCTATAATTAAATATAGAATTATAATCAAATATATAAATATATATAAACTTAAAGACATAATCTATCTTTATGTATATAGTTTTAGAAGGTATTGATGGAGCTGGAAAAACTACTCAAATTAATGCTCTTAAAAAATGGTTAGAAGATTCTGGAATTGAAGTAGAAGCAATTGTTGAGCCTACAGATTCTGCTATTGGGAAATTAATTAGAGAAATGCTAAGGGAACCAAATGCTACAAAAGAAAATATTCAAAAAACTCTTGGTTTGTTGTTTGCAGCTGATCGTATCTTATTAATGGATAAGATAGCTAATGAAGAATATTGTAATAAAGTTATAATTAGTGATAGGTCTTTTTATTCAAGTTTAGCATATCAAGAACCATCAAATTGGATTTCTGAAATAAATAAATATGCAAAAGAGCCAGATCTAGTTCTTCTCTTAGATATAGATGTTGAGTTAGCTATTGAGAGATGTTCTGGTGAAGATGAATTTGAAAAAAAATCTTTTTTATCTAATGTTAAAAATAAATATTTAGATTTAGCTAATGATAATGACAATTTCAAAATTATAAATGCAAATAATGGTCCTAATAAAGTTCAATCAGATATTAAAAAGTCAGTTGCTCCTTTTCTTGGAATTTGTATTAGTGGAATTGACTAAATCTTTAAAACTATTATATTTATCATTATTAAAATTTATATATGACTTTATTAAAATATAATCAGATATATTTGATATTATTATAATAATTTTAAGTAATAAGATTAAAGGACTTATTAGGAATTATTTTACTTCATTATTATTTTTCAGTTTCATTATCCTCTTTTTTATTAGATAATTCATTTAATCTTTTATTAATTGATTCTACAATAAAGTCTTTTGCATTTTCTAGTTCATCAGCTGTTCCAACTAATACAGGTCCATAATCGGTGTGTTTTAGTTTTACTTCGAATTTTTCAACTGTATGTGCAAGTACTTGTTCTCCAACACCATTTGGTAATTTCATTTCATAATCCATAATAATCCCTTATGTATTTTTATAAGTTAATAATTTTATTTTTTTAAATATATTTTTATTTTTAATATAATTTTATTTTTAATATAATCTTATTTTTAATATATTTTTATTTTTTTCATGAATTTATATTTATTATAATATTATTATAAAATTTTATAAAATAAGATTTTTAAAAGACTTTCTAATCTAAAAAATTTTTTTCTATTAAAATAATTAAAGAAAACTTCAATTATTTTCCATGTATTCCCGAACACTAGCTAAATAACTTATTAAGAATGAACTAACAGCATTTTTTAAATCCATAGGATGAAGTTCACCAGCAGTATATATATCAACTAATTCTTTTTCTGTCAAGTTCAAATTTCCACCAAATTTTTCAGGTCTTTCAATAAGTATTTTTTCCTGGCTTGTAAAAATAAAGTGTGTAGCTAGTTCGATGATTGGGTTTCCTTCGATTTCTTTTATTGGACAAAAGCTTTTATTTATTTTTTTCCTTATTTCTGATTCACTATCATCAATAGCTATGAAATTACCTTTACTACTTGACATTTTTTCATCACCATCTAAACCATGAAGAAGAGGTGTGTGTATACATACTGGAGGAGCTTTATTTATTTTTGGAAGGTTCTCTCTAGCTAACATTTGTATCTTTCTTTGTTCCATTCCACCTAATGCAACATCAACATCTAAAGCAACCATATCAGCTACTTGCATTAATGGATACATAGCATCTGCAACTTTTGGATTTTCACTATTTCTACTTACTTTATCCATACTTCTTTTTGCTCTTACTAATGTTGTAAGGGTAGCTAAATTATAAATCTTATCAGTATATTCTGGTTTTGTTTGGAAACTTGAACCTAAAACAAATTCAGTATCTTCACTTAATCCCAATGCTTTAAAACACTTTTCATTATACTTAGCTGTTTTTTCTATTTCTTCAATAGTACCTTTTCCATTTAAGTATGCATGGTAGTCTGCTAAAAGGATTTTTATTTTAAACCCTAATTCTTGCAATTGTTTTAATTTTATTACAGTAATAGCATGGCCTAAATGAATTTTTCCAGAAGGTTCATAACCAGTATATGCAATTGGACTATTTTTCTCAAGTTTTTCTTTTAACTCTTCAAGATTAATTATTTCTAGTGTTCCTTTTTTTATTAGGTCTATTTTTTCATCGATATCCATTTAATCACTTGTTAAGTTTGATTATTTTTAATTTTGTATAAATTTAAATTTAAAGTTAAATTATTTTCAGAGTATTGTTTATAATTATTTATTTTTATAACTACATTTTTATCTATTTTTATCTATACTATTTTTATATATTATTTTTAATCTATAATTATAATTGTATAAATTATTATTATAATTTTATAAAATAATAATTAATTAAATAAGTATTATATTAAAAATAAGATATATACATATCATTATATTATATATGTATATTTGTATTTATTGTATAACTAATATTATTTTTCAGTTTGGAGAAGATACAACTGATTTTCAATTTTTATAATCTTTACTTCATCTCCAATATTAACTTCATTAAAATATTCATTAATTATAGGGATATCCACTACTGTATAATCATCTGGATCTAAAATTTGCATGTTTAAAGGGGATTTTGATATTAATGTAGTTGTTTGAATACTTTTTTCTTCTTTAATATACTCAATATTTTCATATTCTTTCCATTGTAAAGGTATTTTCTCAAATGTATCTAAATCTTGAATAAGAATTCTTTTACCATCAATATTTATAATTTCCCAATATTTATCATTATATTTTATGAAATCTCCTTTTTTAAATTTAGGAAGACGAATTAAAATCCATATTCTATATAAACCTTTTCCTGTTGATTTATCTTGACTAATAAGTCTTGGAGACTCATTTATTATTCCTCCAAACTCTTCTTTTATGGCATCAGCTATTTTCTTTCCAGATTTATAGGAACCAATGTAATAATCATATCCTTCTTTTAATTTTGTTTTTTGAACTAAATATGCTAATTTGTCTTTATAAAATCTATTATTTAAAGTTTTATCAATGATTTTATCAGCTTTATCCATTTCGTATTGTGTTAATTCACGGTTATCAGCTCTAAATTGAACAACTGATTCATAATATCCTGATTGTTGCTTACTACAATTGGGACAAACATTTCTTAATAATCTCACTTCACTTTCAAAGGATTGTTTTATAGTTTCTCCAAATATTTCAGCTTCAGCTTCAATGTAACATTCAGCTATTGTTCCTCTCATTTGTATAATTTCAAGTTCAATTTCTAATTTGTCCTGACTTATATGAGGATCTACATTGATTGATCTTTCTAAAGCTCTGTAAATTATCTCTTCTTCTGGAATTTCTGATTCTTTCCATTTGCCTTCTTCAAATTTTGCATTACAATGAGCGCAAACAACAACTTCAATGTTTTCAGGAATTTCTAATATTGAAATTTTTTTTAAAAAACAGTTTTGACATATTCCTTCAATTATTGGACTTTTTGTATTACCACATTCAGGACAAAACATACTAAAACCTTTTAATAAATAGTATAAATATTTATTAATATATATTATTTATATTATTACATAATTACATATTTATTTATATATTTATTAATAAATATTCATTATTAGGTTCAACATAATTATCTACATATAATTAGTGTACATATAATTATTTTTAATATAATTACTATAATATTATATTATAATTATTTTATTAGAATTATTATATCAGAATTATTTTATTAGAATTATCTTATTTTATATAAATTATCATATTATAATTACATATTATAGTTATAATATTATAATTATTTCCTTTTATAATTATTTTATATTATAATATTTTTAATTATGATTATAAATTAGCCATGTTAATCAAATTAATCTATAATCTGAATAATAAACTTAAATTAAGGAAAAATTAGAATTAGATATAAAGTATAAATTATTATGTAAATTATGTAAAATATAAATATTATAATATAAAATTAATAAATAATAAAATATAGTTAATTTTATCTATATTGTTATTATTCAGCTATATTATTATTTTTATCCTTATAATGTTTTTAATGGAGCTTTAGCACCGCAAGCTGCACATTTAAGAATAAATATTCTATCTTCTCTTATAATTTTTGTATCTGGCCTATTACATTCATGGCACATTACAAATCTTTCAATATATTCGTCTATTCTTTCATTTATTAAGAAATGTGTGAATTTACCTTGTAATATAGCTCTTCCACCTTCTAAATTTCCAGCTGTACCTAATTCTCTAAGTAAAAACTTCAACAAATGTTGTGGGTCTCTATTTAAAGCTTCAGCAATATCTTTAAAATTTTGAATGAAAGTTCTATTTCCTTGTATAACAGAATATGCTTTTGGAACACTAAATCTTTTTGTTTCAAAAACTTCTGGCGGGAGCTGATCTATAGCTCTATTTAATAAATCTTCATATTTTTCCATGATACCTTCTCTCTTTATATTTAGTAATTATAAATTATTTAGAATTGTATTACAATATGATTGCATTAAATCTATACAATTTTATTGAATTTATATAATTATTTATAATAATTAAATATAATTGTATTAATAATAATCCAATTAAATATAATTCAATGCAATATTTTAATGTAAATTATAATAAAAATTAATTATTGGGTTGATAAATAAAAATAATAATTATTCAATTTAAATATTGTTTATAATTGTTATAATTATATTTTTTATTTTTTATATAATTTTTCATAATCCATTATAAATATTAATAATGACGTAACTAATTTTTTTAACTAACAATAATTTAACTAACTTTTTACTAATCTACTTTTTTACTAATTCTATTTTAAACTTAAAAAATTAATTTTGAAAATTTATAGATTATTATAAGCCTGATTAGCTATTGTCATTTTTTCTTTAGCTATTTTTATCCTAGCATCTACATCATTTGAAGACTTTCCAGCCTTTAATGCACTTTCAACATCGCTAATGGCAGAATTTGCTCTTATTAGTTCTAACTCTGCATCTATATATGCTTGTTCTTTTGTATTGTCAGATCCTGCAAATATCACTTGTTTTGTTGAATTGAATTTTGATTCTAATTCAGTATAATTTGCTTTTAAACTAGCTAGTTCTTCATATTGTGAACCAGATGAAACTCCAGAGGTAATTTCTGAAGATATTATGCTAAAACCAATATATGCTGCAATAATAATAGTAGAAACTATCATTAAAACTCCTAACACAGAGATTAACATTGAAGTTGATTTAAACAAATTTAATCGTGATTTTTTCATTGCTATTGCCTCAAACTTGATGTAAAATATAATATTGTTAAATTAAAAAATATTGTTAAATTAAAAAATATAATTTTGCTTAAATTTTTATTAAAAACTAGTTTACATATTTCTTCATCTTTGTTATGAATAAATATGTCTATATTTTTATAGTTATTTATAGTATTATTATATAATTTGTTCACTTCATATATTAAATAACTTTTGGTATTAATATGCTTTTGAAATATTATTATCATTATTAGATATTCTATTAATAATAAAAATTTAAAACAATAAAAAACTGAATATTTATTTAAGATAAAAATCAATTTAATTATAATGAGTTCAACTGATAAATCAAAAACTTCAATTACTAAATTTGAAGAATTTTTTTCTACAAAATATAAAGATGATGTTTTTAAAGTTTTAGAGAAGTATCCTGATAATAGATCTTTAATAGTCGATTATATCGATTTAGAGATGTTTGATCCAGATTTAGCCGATCTTTTAATAGAAAAGCCTGATGATGTTCTACTTGCTTCAGCTAAAGCTGTAAAAAACATCGATCCATTAATGAAAGACGCTGATTTAAACATTAGATTAGAAAATCTAACTAATTTAATTCAGCTTAAACATTTGTTAAGTAAATATATTGGTAAATTTGTTTCTGTTGAAGGCATAGTTCGTAAAACTGATGAAATTCGTCCAAGAATTGAGACAGGTGTTTTTGAATGCAGAGGGTGTATGAGGCTTCATGAAGTTGAACAAGCTAATACTAACACAATTGTTGAGCCTTCACTTTGTACTGAATGTGGGGGAAGGTCATTTAGACTTTTACAAGAAGAATCAAAATATATAGATACTCAAACAGCTAGAGTTCAGGAGCCATTAGAGAATCTTTCTGGAGGAACTGAACCTAAACAAATTTTAATTATTCTTGAAGATGATTTGGTGGATGTTTTAAATCCTGGTGATAAAGTTATTATTACTGGAACTCTTAAAACTTTTAGAGAAGAGAGAAGTGGCAAATTTAAAAATTATATTTATGCTAACTTTATTAAACCTCAAGAAGAAGAATTTGAAGAGCTTGAAATTAGTGAAGAAGATGAAGAAAAAATCATTGAACTTTCGAAAGATTCGAATATCCATGAAAAAATAATTAAGTCTACAGCTCCTTCTATTAAGGGTTATAGGCAAGTTAAAGAAGCTATTGCTCTTCAATTATTTGGTGGTGCAGCTAAAGAGCTTGAAGATAAAACAAGATTAAGGGGGGATATTCATATTTTAATTGTTGGAGATCCGGGTATAGGTAAGTCTCAAATGTTAAAATATGTTTCAAAGCTTGCACCAAGAAGTATTTATACAAGTGGTAAGGGTACAACAGGTGCGGGTTTAACTGCTGCAGCTGTAAGAGATGAATTAGGTGGATGGTCTCTTGAAGCTGGGGCTCTTGTTTTAGGAGATAAAGGAAATGTTTGTGTTGATGAACTTGATAAAATGAGGTCAGAAGATAGATCTGCACTTCACGAGGCTCTTGAACAGCAAACAATAAGTATAGCTAAGGCAGGTATAATGGCAACTTTAAACTCAAGATGTTCTGTTCTTGCAGCAGCTAATCCTAAATTTGGAAGGTTTGATAGGTATAAATCACTTGCTGAACAAATTGATTTGCCATCTCCTATTCTTTCAAGGTTTGATTTAACATTTGTTGTTGAAGATAAGCCAAATGTTGAAAATGATAGGGAATTAGCTCAACACATTCTTAAAATACATCAAGAAGATTCTGTTTATTATGAAATCGAGCCTGAACTTCTTAGAAAGTATATAGCTTATGCTAGAAAGAATATTAAACCAAAACTCACCGATGAATCTAATAAAGTTCTTGAAGACTTTTATGTTAATATGAGAAGTGGTGCTATAGATGAAGATGCTCCAGTTCCAATAACAGCTAGACAATTAGAGGCTATTATTCGTTTAGCAGAAGCAAGTGCAAAAATTAAGCTTAAAGATTTTGTTGAAGAAGAAGATGCTAAAAGAGCTATTGCATTACAAATGGCTTGTTTAAAAGAAGTGGGTTATGATCCTGAAACTGGTAAAATTGATGTTGATATGGTTGAAGGTAGAACTCCTAAATCAGAAAGAGATAAACTTCAAAGAGTTGTTGATGAGATTAAGGAACTTCAAGAAGAATATGGTGATCAGGCCCCAATTAATGTTTTAACATCAAATCTTGTTGATCAGTATGGTCTAAGTGAAGAAAAAGTAGAAGAATTTATAAAACAGCTAAAACATAAGGGAGTAATTTTTGAACCAAGTAATGGATATCTTAAGATAGTTTAATAATATTTGTCTTTTATTTTATTTTTCCATTTTTTATTTTTCCATTGCTTAATTAGTTTGTTATACTTATTTTTTTATATTGACTATTTTATTTTGATTATTTTCATTTTGATTACTTTTATTTTAATTATTTTTATTTTAATTATTTTAATTATTTAATTATTTTAATTACTTGTATTTCATCACTGTTTATATTTTAATCCAATTACATACATTTCAGAACTTTTTTTCCGTGAAGAAGAAGGTTTGGTTGTTTTTAAGACTTTAAACTTTTTTCGAAGCTCTTCAATTAGATTTTTGAATTCTTCACCTTGGAATACTTTGATAAGTATATTTCCATTTTTTTCAAGGATATTATCTGCTATACCAATAACTGAATTAGCTAAATCAATCGAACGGAGGTGGTCTACATCTTTTATACCACTAAGTGAGGGTGATGCATCTGAAATTATTACATCTGCTTTTCCATCCATAATATCAATCATTTTTTCTTGAACTTCTTTTTTTGTGAAGTCTCCTCTTATAAAATGAAAATTTTTTTCAGGAAATGGTTTAATTTTTTGTAAATCTACACCTAATACTATACCCTCTTCACCTACTTTTTCAAGAGCTACTTGTGACCAACCACCTGGTGTTGCACCTAAATCTAAAACAGCACTGCCTTTTTTAATTATTTTATATTTTTTATCTAATTGTAATAATTTAAAAGATGCACGAGATCTATAATCTTCTCCTTTGGCTCTTTTATAGTATGGGTCCTTCTTTTTTTCTACTTGCCATTTACTTCCCATTTTATCGTTCCTTTTATTTTTTTTCAAAATTTAGTGCAGAGCAAACTGGCTTTCCAATTTTTTTTATTTCCACATCAATTTCTGCATTTTCAATTTTCATTAGCATTACTGTTGGATCAGTTAGTCTTGGTGCAGTTGGACTCCCTGGATTTAAAAGTAGTATTTCATCAATTCTTTCTATAGATGCTTGATGTGTGTGTCCACTTATTAATACATCCACATCTAATTCTTTAGCTATGTAATATAATTGCTGTGTATCTCCTTTTGGATAAACTTCTCCATGTTTAACTCCAATCTGAATTCCTTCAATGTTCTTTTTTATGCTTTTAGGGAGCTCTAAGTTGTTATATCTATCCATATTTCCTTGAACTGCCAACACTGGAGCAATTTTTTCTAATTCTTTTTTCACTCTAATTGAAGTTAAGTCTCCTGCGTGTATTATAAGATCCACATTTTTAAATGCTTCTAATACTGTTATAGGAATTTTATCTGCTCTGTCTGGAATATGGGTGTCTGAGATCAATCCAATTATCATATTATCTTTTAAATTTATTTTTTTATAGATTGTTTATTAGGTTGTATAAATTATATTTATTAAGTATTTTTATTTTTTATAACTATTTTTAACTATTTTTATACCTAATTTTTTTTATAGATATATTTATACAAATTTTTTATAAATACAAATTTTTCATAATTTATTTTTTTATAATTTATTTTTAGTTTTATTATTTATATTATTTTGAATAATATTTATAAATTTGGTTTATCAAGATTTAGTTTGGTTTATTAAGATTTAGTTTATTATATTCTTTATTTATAATTTTAAAGTATGTTTAATCAATTATTTAATCATTATAATGAATTATATTTTATAATAAAAAATATTGTTATAAAATATTGTTATATTCTTTTATATTCTATGTTTTAAGTTGAATATTAAATAATTATTTATGATAGTATGTTTAAAGATAAAGTAGATTAAATAATAGTATATTAAATTACTTTATAGATTATTTCATCTAAAGGAGGATATTATGAGTTCATCTTTCAAAAGTCCTGTTGACACTGCTAAAGTTATTGAAGGTATTGCAGAGCTAAAAGAGAAATCTCCATTAAGTAATGTTATTATTTTAAGTTTTCTTGCTGGTGCTTACATTGCTTTTGGAGGTATGTTGGCAGAAATTGTTACTGGGGGTATGTCAGCAGCTGGATTTCCACCAGGATTGATAAAACTATTTTTTGGAGCTGTATTTCCAGTTGGCTTAATGTTTGTTATTATAGCAGGTTCTGAACTTTTCACAGGTAATGTTATGTATATGACTGTTGGAGTATTATCAGGAAAGTCTACCTTTTCTGGCTTAACTAAAAATTGGATTATTAGTTGGGTTTTTAATTTTATAGGTGCTATTTTTGTAGCTTATGTTTTTGGATATCTGACAGGTATTTTAACAGCAGAACCTTATATGACGAATGCATTAACAATTGCTCAAACTAAATCATTAGGTGGGGTAGAATTTATTGCTTCGGGAAAAGCTATAGTGTCTATAACTTGGGATCAAGCATTTTTAAGAGGTATTGCTTGTAATTGGCTAGTTTGTTTAGCTGTTTACTTAGCTCTTGCTTCTGATGATATTATAGGAAAAATTTTTGGCATTTGGTTTCCTATAATGGCATTTGCAGCTCTTGGGTTTGAACATAGTGTTGCAAATATGTTTTTCATTCCTATTGGTATTATCTTGGGTAAAGTTACTTGGTATCAATTTATAGTTAATAATCTGGTTCCAGTTACGATTGGTAATATAATTGGTGGGGCTATTTTTGTTGGTGTTTTATACTGGTATGTTTATCTTCGAGATAATAAATTAAAAGCATAGAATAATCTTATTATTTATGCTTTATTTCATTTTTTAAATTTCATTTTTTTATTATTATTACTATTTTTTGGTTTTTAATTAATTAATCATTAAATATTAAATATTTTTTATTACTTTTTAATTATTTTTTTAGTTTTTTGCTAATCTTTTTGATTTTCGATAATCTTTTTTTAATGGCTCTTTTTGTTATTTCATTGATTTAACATATTATATATGTCTTATTACTCGAGTAATATTCGCTAGTTTTACTTTACTTCTATGATGCTATCTATCTCTCTATTTGTAATATTCTCAAGTTCTTATCGATACTCTTATAAACTATAAAATTCTAATAGAATACTAGAATTATCATTATTAATAATTATATATGGTTGGTTTTAAACCTCCCTAAAATAATATTATTGTGATTTTATTTATTTGAGATTGTATCAATAGTATAGATAGATTGGTATATAATATCATTTTTGAATTGAATATGCATTTGGTTATAAGGAGAAAAAATCATGGGAAAAATAGAAAAACAAGAAATTTTAGATATCTTAGACAAGTACGATAAAGAAAATATAACAATTGCAACATTAGGAAGTCATACTTCTCTCCATATCTTGAATGGAGCTAAAGAAGAAGGTTTTAGAACTGCGATTGTTTGTGAAAAAGGACGTGATATACCTTACAGACGATTTGATGTAGCTGATGAATATATTATAGTTGATAAATTTAAAGATATTGTAAATGAAGATGTTCAACAAAAATTGAGAGATATGAACTCTATTGTTGTTCCTCATGGATCTTTTGTTGCATATGCAGGTCTTGATAGGGTTGAAGATGATTTTAATGTACCTATGTTTGGAAATAGGGATATTTTAAGGTGGGAAGCTGAAAGAAATTTAGAAAGACAACTTTTAGTGGAAAATGATATAAGAATACCTTATAAATATAATAGTCCAAGTGATATTGATAGAACTGTTATGGTCAAATTCCCTGGAGCACGTGGTGGACGAGGATATTTTGTAGCTTCTTCTCCTGAAGAATTCGATAAAAAAATAGAAAACATGAAATCAAGAAATTGGCTTGATGAAGAAGATGTGGAAAATGCTCACATTGAAGAATATGTAACTGGGTGTAATTATTGTATTCACTACTTCTATTCAGCTCTTAAAGATGAAGTTGAACTTATGGGTATTGATAGTCGTTATGAGTCAAGTATTGATGGTTTAGTTAGGATGCCAGCTAAAGATCAGCTTGATGTTAGTCTTGATCCTTCTTATGTTATAACTGGTAATCATCCAGTAGTTATGAGAGAGTCTCTCCTTCCACAAGTATTTGAAATCGGAGATAAATTAGTGAAAGCTGCTTCAAAATTAGTATCTCCTGGAATGAATGGTCCTTTTTGTATGCAAACTCTTGTTAATGATGATTTAGAAGTAATTGTATTTGAGATTAGTGCAAGAACTGATGGGGGAACTAACACATTTATGAATGGGTCTTCTTATAGCTATCTTAATTATGGTGAACCAATGAGTATGGGTAGAAGAGTAGCTCGCGAAATTAAAACCGCTATTAAAGAAGGCGGAATTGAAAAAATAATTACTTAAACTAAAATTACTTAAAAATAAACAATTAGAGATATTTATAAAATATCTTAGTATCCTTAATCCAATTTTTAATAATAGTATTTTTAAAATATTTAATATTTTTAATTCATTTTTTTTTATTGTGTTTACATTTTTTTTTATTTTAATAATGTTTACTTATTTCCAATTTTTATATTATTCTTATATTATTCTTAAAATTTATTTATAATCTGAATATATTTGACTTTTTTAACCTTTAATATAGTTCTTTTATTATTATTAATTTTTTAAGACTTAGATTATTATTTTAGATTATTATTTCTATTTTAAATACTTAAAATTAAATAGAAATTATTATAATAAATAAATATTAAATTAATATTTATTAAATCAGTATTTATTAAATCATTATTTAATAATAATTATTTAATATGAATAAGCTAATTAAATGATAATTAAATTTGACTATTAATTATGTGTGGGTGAGTAAATGGAACTTGAAGATGTATATAGGAATATAAGTTTTAAATCTTTTCTTATTGGAGCAGCATTGTTTGCGTTTATAGTTGTTTTATCTGTAGAATATGAATTAGATCCATTATTAATCTTTTCATCAGCAGGGCTTTTGTATATTGGCTATGGCTCTCAAAATAGAATTCAGGCAATAGTTTTAGGGGCATTAGGTACTTTACCTTTGTTTATAGCAACTGTCTTTTTTCAACGCCTTGGCCCTATTACTGGAGAAAATATTACTTTTTTAATATTAATCTCTTTTTTAGTTATAGGTGCTTTTTGTGGTTTCACTGGCTTTTATTTTAGTGAAAGCAGAAAAAAAGCTATTGAGGAAAAAGTAAAAAAAGAATCAATTGGAAAAGGTAGAAAAAAGAAAAATAAAAAGAATGAAAAATAAAAATGAATAAAAAGAGAAAATAAATAAAAAAAAGAAAAATGAATACTTTGTTAATTTTTATTATATTTTTATTATAATTTTCATTATATTAATTAATATTTTTTATTATTTATATTACTCTTATTAAACTATATTAATTTTTTATTTTTATATTTGAGTTTCGTTTTTATCTCATTTTTCATATTCTTTAGCTATTTTTTGTTTGCTCTATCCATCTCCTGCAACTGATCCACCGATAGCTCCAGTTATTCCCATTAATATTGCATAGTAGATTAAATTTACTATAACAGCTATTAATCCTGCAAATCCAAAAACTACAAAACCAGCTAATCCTCCAAATAAACCTATTATTGTAAATAATATTGCAGCAATAATAGTTCCTAATGATCCTGCTACTGCAGCATTAACCATTCCTCCGAAAGTTCCTTCTTTAGCAATGTATCCTACAATAAAACCAATAATTAAAAGTCCAATTGTTTCTAATCCCCAACCTAAAGCTAAAGATTTTACTATGACTGCTAATATAAACCCTATTATTACAGCGCCCCATTTTACCATGTAATCACCTATTTTTTGTTAATTGTATTTTCATAATGTTTTTAAATAAAATCATTATTTTTATTTATAACATTATTACTTGTTTTAATATATGTTAATAATATTAAATATAATTTTTGATTTGTATAATAATTTATAAAAAATAGTAAAGTAAGTATATGATAAGATAAACCTATAGTAAAATAATAATATAATATTCATATAATAAAATAGATATAAATTAAAATAAGTATATAAAATTAAAATAAGTATTGGAATAAAGAGTATTAGAATAAATTAATATTAGTAAAATAGATTAGTATAGTAAAATAGATTATATTAAAAGTATGTGCAATAGGTATATTATTAGTATATATATTATTACTAGGTATATTATTACTAGATATATTATTATTTAAACATATAATTTATAAGTTTTCTATTTACACATACTTAATAAAAATTTATAATATTTCTTTTCTTAATTCACTAGGGGATTTTGGTGAAAGCATTCCTAATGGAACATCAAAAACAGTTATACAACCATCTTCACCATTACTGTGCATTTTTTTCACAGCTCTTGCATAAGCTACAAGAACACTAGCTGTAAATTCAGGATTACTTTCAAGTTCTAAGACAAATTCTATTCTTTGTTTAGACCCTGTTTCGGACTGTCCAGTTCTTAGAACATATCCTCCATGTGGCATACCATTATGATTGTTTTCTAACTCTTCTTTAGTTATGAAATTTACTTCTGTATCATATTCATCAAAATAATTAGGCATTGTTTTTATTTCATTTTCAATTCTTTCTAAATCTTCTCCTTCTTTAGCAACTACATAACATACTCTAAGATGCTTTTCTCTTGTAGTAAACTCTGGATTTTTCCCTGATCTAACTTTCTCCAAAGCTTTTTCTATTGGAACTGTGTATTGTTTTCCATCTAAAACACCATCAATTCTTCTTATTGCATCAGAATGGCCTTGACTTACTCCTTCTCCCCAAAAAGTGTATGTATTTCCAACTGGAAGTATGGACTCTCCAAGTATTCTTTGCATTGAGAATAAACCTGGATCCCAACCACTAGATATTAAATTTAATGTTCCTTTTTCTTTTCCTACTTTATCAACATTATCATAGTGTATAGGGATATTTGCATGAGTATCAAAGCTATCTACAGTATTGAACATTTTAGCTATCTCTGGGGTTTGCTCAGGTAAATCTGTAGCTGAACCTCCACACAATATCATTACATCAATTTTGTCTTTATAATCTGCAATATCTTTAATATTTCTCATTAATGGATTGTTTAAGCTATCTGGATCTCTTCTTGTAAATATAGCTATAAGTTCCATATCTTCATTTTGATTAATTGATAGTTCAACACCTTTTCCTAAATTACCATAACCAACAATTCCAATTTTAATCTTCTGGCTCATTTTTTCTCTCCTTTTTTCAATGATCATAATCTAAAATTTGATTTTTATATTTTAGTATATTTATACTTTTTTCAATTAATCTTGATATAAAATATAAATTTACATTTTTTTATAGATTTATTGATTTTCAATATAAAAATAATAACATTTGAATAAAAAAGTGAATATATGTATAGCTTTTATAATATAAAATTAATATTAGTTTTAGTATTATTATTAATTATAAATATATTATAAATATTAATTATAAAAATATGAATTTATAATATTCCAAAATTATAAAAATTATTATGAAGTTATGATATTTCAAAATTATAAAAATTATAAAAATTGGCTTTGTAGAAATCCTTATTTTTTACACTTGAAATTTTTAATTTGTGAAATTAAATTGTTAAAATAATTCTTTAATTTCAAAATAAAAGATTTTTAATCATAATCTTTTTTATAATTATATTGATATTAAAAGGATTTCTACAAAGCCTATTTTTTTATTTTTATATTTCTTATTTTTATTTTATTTTTTTTTAATTATTTTTAATATTCCTTTAATTTTAATTTAAAGCTGGGGGGGGGATAGCTATTGTTTTTTTCTTTTTGCTGTGTTTATTCGTTCATATGGGTTCTTATTGTTTTGTTTATTATTTTTTAGTTTTTAATTTTTTTATTCTTTTAATGACGTTTGGGTTGTTTTTTGTTTTTGGGTAGGAAGTTTTTTATAGTAGTTTTTTTATATTATATTATTGTAGTGTAGTGAGTGTTCTCATTGTGCTAGTATTTTTTTATATTACTGATTGATTGGATCAGGAGGTGAAAAAACGAAAATGTTTACAATAAATAGACTTTTTAAGCCAATTATTTTTGTTATGTGTGTTTTATTTATCTTTTTAGCTTTATCTAGTGCTAGTGCAGCTAATCATAATTTTACTACAGTTAATACTACTGAACAGTTTCAAAGTGTTATTAATAATGATAATGATAATGATTTGGTGATTAGTTTTGATGATGGTGATTATTTTGATTGGGGTCAGCTTAATATTAGTCGTAATGCTACTATTGTTGGTAAAAGTCGTGGTGGTGCTAAATTCACAACATCTAGTGGTACTTTGTTTAATATTAATGCTACTAATGTAAAGATTATTAATTTAACTATTAGTGGTTATGCTACAGCTATAAAATCTAATTGTAGTGATTTGACTGTTAGTGATAATAATATTACTACTTCTGGTGTTAGTATTAATTTAAGTAGTAGTGGTAGTGCTAATCCTATAACAGGTGTTGTTATTAAGGATAATATTATTAAATCCAGTATATCTGCTGATTATCGTGGTGCTGTTTCTTTTTTCGGTAAATCTGATGATAAGACTGTTTTTGATGTTTTATTTAGTGGTAATAATATAACTGGTGGTTCTTCTGGTGTATACTTAGGTAATGGTAGCTCTAGTGGTCCTGTTTCGTCTGCTAATTTGGTTTTTGAAAACAACAACATCACAGGAACATCCGGCCCTGGTGTTGATCTGTATGCATACAGCAGCAACAACACCAATATAACCTTTGCCAACAACAACATCACAGGAACATACGATGGTGTTGTTCTGTCTGTATCCAGCAGCAACAACGCCAATATAACCTTTGCCAACAACAACATCACAGGAACATACAGCATGGGTATGGGTCTTGCTATGCCTGCAGAAAGCAGCAACAACATCAGTATAACCTTTGCCAACAACAACATCACAGGAACATACGATGGTGTTGTTCTGTATGCATCCGGCAGCAACAACACCAATATAACCTTTGCCAACAACAACATCACAGGAAAATCCGCCTCTGCTGTTTATCTGCGTGCATCCAGCGGCAAAAACACCAATATAACCTTTGCCAACAACAACATCACAGGAATATACGATGGTGTTTCTCTGGATACATACAGCAACAACGCCAATATAACCTTTGCCAACAACAACATCACAGGAACATCAGGTGGTGTTTATGTTTCTTTGTATGAGGGTAATATTAAGAGTGTTAATTTCTTGAATAATACTATTAATGCTAATAATGGTGATGGTTTTTATTTCTATACTAGGATTGGTGTTACTAATGTGACTGATTTTATTATTCGTGGTAATACTATTTTTGCTACTAATGCTGGTTTGAATTTTACTGGTTTAAGTGTTGGTTCATTGGTTAATGTTACTGTTGAGTATAATCGTATATTGGCAAGTTTTGGTGTTAATATTACTGGTCATAATGATAATAGTAGTTTTGATCGTAATTGGTGGGGTGTTAATGATATTACTGGTATGATTTTGGGTGTTGATACTCTTAATCATTTTATTTTGAATATTACTAATACTTCTGGTTTGGATGGTGTTCATTTTGGTGATAATGTTAGTTTTATGTTGTTAGTTTTGAATACTACGCTTAGTAATGATGGTGTTGAATTTTTACCTGATTTTGTTGTTAATGGAACTTTTAATGGTGCTGATTTTAATAGTAGTCGTGTTGATGGTTTTGTTTATAATGCAACAGCTACAGCTGGTGTTCAAACTTTAGCTGCTACTTTAGATAATGTAGATGATACTGTAGCTTTTAATGCCCAATTAACTACTAATTCTAGTATAATTGTTAGTAATGATCCAGTGAGTATTGGCAATAATGTTACTATTTCTGGTCAGTTGGATAATTTTACTGGTATAGCTGGTGTTAATGTTACTGTTGATGGTAATCTTTATACAGATGTTTCTGTTAATGGTACTGGTGGTTGGAATTTTAATTATACAACTAATCGTACTGGAACTATAACTTTTAGTGTTAATTATGCTGGTAATGAGAATTATACTGCTTTTACTAATAGTACTAGTTTTGAAGTGTTGAGGAATAGTACTAATTCTAGTATTATTGTATCTAGTGTTCAAATTGGTACTAATGCTAATATTACTGGTGAGCTTGTTGGTTATGTTGGTAATGGCTCTGATTCTTTGACTGTTAGTGTTGATGGTAATGTTTATAATAATGTTACTATTAATTCTACTGGTGGTTGGAGTCTTAATTACACAACTAATCGCACAGGAAACATAACTGTTAGTGTTAATTATGTTGGTAATGATAATTATACTGGTTTTACTAATGCAAGTAGTTTTACTGTGAATTTGAATGATACTAATTCTAGTATTGTTGTTAATCCTGAAACTGTAAATATTGGCAACAATGTTACTATTTCTGGTCAGCTTGAGGGTTATGTTGGTAATGGTTCTGATTCTTTGACTGTTAGTGTTGATGGTAATGTTTATAATGATGTTATTATTAATTCTACGGGTGTTTGGAGTCTTAATTACACAACTAATCGTACTGGAAACATAAATGTTAGTGTTACTTATGTTGGTAATGAGAATTATACTGGTTTTACTAATGCAAGTAGTTTTACTGTGAATTTGAATGATACTAATTCTAGTATTGTTGTTAATCCAGATTCAGTGAATATTGGCAACAATGTTACTATTTCTGGTGAGCTTGTTGGTTATGTTGGTAATGGCTCTGATTCTTTGACTGTTAGTGTTGATGGTAATGTTTATAATAATGTTATTATTAATTCTACTGGTGGTTGGAGTCTTAATTACACAACTAACCGCACAGGAAACATAACTGTTAATGTTACTTATGCTGGTAATGATAATTATACTAGTTTTACTAATAGTACTAGTTTTGAAGTGTTGAGGAATAGTACTAATTCTAGTATTATTGTAGCTAGTGTTCAAATTGGTACTAATGCTATTATTTCTGGTGAGCTTGTTGGTTATGTTGGTAATGGCTCTGATTCTTTGACTGTTAGTGTTGATGGTAATGTTTATGATAATATTATTATTAATTCTACTGGTGGTTGGAGTCTTAATTACACAACTAATCGCACAGGAAACATAATTGTTAATGTTAATTATGTTGGTAATGAGAATTATACTAGTTTCACTAATGTGACTAGCTTTTTAGTGGCTAAGAATGGTGTTAATTCTTCTATTAATATTCCTAGTAATATTAAGGTTGAAGATTCTATAATAATTGATGGTGTTTTAGCTGATGAAAATGGTAATCCAATAGCTAATACTACTATTACTGTTATTATTGATGGTGAAAACTTTAATGTAACAACTGCTGAAAATGGTAGTTGGAATATTAATTACACTCCAACTCATGCAGGTGACTTTAATATTAATGTTACTTGGGAAGGTAATGAAAATTACACTAGTTTTACCAATAATACTAACTTCAATGTTAATAAGTTAGCTACATATTCTAGTATTGACCTTTCAGCTGACTTTAGAGTAGGGAAAACTACTGTTATAAGTGGTGTTCTTCTCGATGAGGAAGATAATACAATAGCTGATAGTGAATTAGAAATTACTATTGATGGTAAAAAACATTTAGTGAAAACCAATTTCAATGGTTACTGGTATTTAACTTATAAACCCAAAAGCATTGGAAAAATTACAGTTGTACTTAATTTCAATGGTGATGCTAAATATTTAGGTTTTACTAACAGCACTAGTTTTGATGTTAAAAAAGGTGAAAGCTTTGTTAATGTTACTGTTAATGAAAATAAGGATGGTTCTGTTGATTTGATTGTTAAAGTAGTTGATGAAGATGGTGATACCATACCAGATTATAAAGTTGACGTTGAATTAGATGGTAAATACATAGGATCTGTGATAACAGACTCTGATGGAGTTGGAATATTCCATATACCCAATTCTAAACTTAAAACTGGTAAACATAAGATTACAGCTTTATCAGATAATGAAAATTACTTTAGTAATCTAACATTTGCTGAATTTGAAACCAAAAACAACAATAACACCAACAACACTAATAATACTAATGGCAATGACAATAAAACAACTGATAATCCAGTAGCAATAGCTACTATGAAAAAAACAGGAATACCAATAATAGCTATTATACTAGTATTGATAAGTATATTTGGAATCAGCTTAAGAAGAAAACAATAATTAAACATTTTTTTTTAGGAGGGCTTATTTATTTTTTCCTCCATATTTATATTTTATTATTTATATTTTAATTTTTATTATTATTTTTATATTTATTTTTGACTTGTTAGAAATCCTTTTTTTTTTATGCTTATTTGTGCTTGATCTTTTTTTAAACAGATTTTTAGCATTAATTATAATGTATAAATAATGAAATTTATATGTTTATTTTCATTTAAGTCAGTGATGCATTGATTTTTAAATTTTTTAATATAATTTTTCAGGCTTTTCAAAGTTAACATCCGAA
>NZ_JXMW01000019.1:0-15000 GCF_002072215.1 Methanobrevibacter arboriphilus JCM 13429 = DSM 1125 | reverse complement strand
TTTTTAAAATTTCCCATTCTTTTTGATTTTTTATGCATCCTGGGTCTGGAGCTAATACATCTTTAAAATAATTATATGCTCTAGCTCTGCAACCTCCACAAATGTTCTTAGATTCACAATTTCCACAATTTCCTTTTAATAATTCTTTATTTCTCAATTGTTTTAAAAGAGGATTTTCTCTCCACATTTCATCAAAATCATCATAGATTATGTTTCCTATCTTTACTTCTTCTTCATGTGGGAAAAATACACAAGGATATATATCTCCATTCGGTTCAATGTTTATGTAAAATCTTCCAGCTCCACATCCTCCTATGAATTCAGCGAGTTGGGCTATCATAGGATTTGTATATTCAGGATTATAAAAATGAGTTGGTATAACATTTTGTTCATTATTTGTTTCATTGTATAATTCATTTTTAAAGTTTAAATATTCATTATTATCTTCATATCTATTTTCACCATTATTTTCATAGTTATTTTCATAGCTATTTTTGTAATTATTTGTATTTGTATTAACTTCAAAACTTGTAAAATTACCATTTAATCTATTTTTTTTAGAGTTTATAGATTCAGCTATTGCTGCATATTGTGGTGCTGTTGATAGTATCTGCATTTTGTCTGTATTTTCTTGGTATGCTTTCATAAGTAGCTTTTCTCGTTTTTCTGGAGAAATATCTAAACTTGATATTTCACTTCCATTTCCTGTAGGTATGAAGTTGTATAACATAAACCAGTCTACTTTTAATTCTTTTAAAAAGTTTATCATATCAGGTATTTCTTCTATATTATGTTCTGTTACTGTGGTTGATACTTCTACAAAAATTCCAAGATCTACAAAGTTTTTAATTGCTTGCACTGCTCTTTCCCACGCACCATCGACTTTTCTAAATGAATCATGTGTTTTTGGGTTTATTCCATCTAGGCTGATTTGAACAAATTCTAATCCATTATCTACAAAGTTTTCAGCTTTTTGTTCATCTTTAAATATGTACCCATTGGTTGCAATTGCTGGAAACATTCCATTATCGTCTACTGTTTCTATAAATTCTATTATATGGGGGTGTATTGAAGGTTCTCCTCCAGAGAAAGCTATGGAGGTTACACCTGATTTTGCCATTGTGTCTATTCCATTAAGTACTTGAGTCCTTGAAAGTTCATCTTTAGCTTTTGTTGATGCACTTTCATAACAATGAACACACCTCATATTACATTTTTTGGTAATATTCCAAACTACTTGGAAAGGAGCTCCAGGAACAAATGGTTTGTTTATTTTAAAAATTGTTATGCCTTTTATCACACTAGCTAATCCTTTCACCCAGTATTCATCCTCCATTTTTTCTTTAAGTTCATCTGTAGACACATTAAAACTCACTGCCCCCTTTTCAATTATATATCCTACTATTTTTGAAAGTAGCTTACAACTTTTACAAACATCATCTTTTTTTTCAAGATAATAGTTAAGAGAACTTTCAAGTTTTGTTGTTTTGTCTTTTTCACAGTATCCTAAAGTTCTTTGAAGAAGTCGATTGGATACAGGATTTTCAGCTACTTTTTTAAATAAACCAATCATTTTTTCCATTTTGATTTCATCTTCATCATTTTCTGGTTCTGATTTCATAAAATCCCCCTCTTATTTTATGTTTATAATTTTTTTAGAAAATAAGAAATAATAAAAAAAAAGAATTTTAAGTAAAATTTTAAAAATATATTGAAAATGAGTAGTAGAAAAATAGTAAGTTATATAAAAATTTATTATAGTTATATTATTATTTCTAAAAACTGAAATTATAATATTAAATATAATATAATTTATAGTTCGAATAACTTCAAAATAGGGTTCAAATTAGTAGTGAATGAAAAATAAAAATTAATAATTAATTAGATGACTAGGAAGTACTTTAAACTATAATTTTATTATAACTTAGCATTTCTCTATCTAGTCAATTGATATTTATTAATACATTTTAATTTCCTCTATTTGATACTTCAATGTTTTAGTAATTTTATTTATATACTAGTGGCAATATTATTTTATCAATTATTTATCCAAATTTAATGTATTAACATTTGTTATCTTATTTATTTATAATTTACTATAATATGAAAATTGTTTTTAGTTAAACTATTTGTTATATTAGTATATAGTAACTATTTTATTCTATTTTTTTTAATTATTTTTAATATTCCTTTAATTTTAATTTAAAGCTGGGGGGGGGGTAGCTATTGTTTTTTTCTTTTTGCTGTGTTTATTCGTTCATATGGGTTTTTATTATCTTGTTTATTATTTTTTAGTTTTTAATTTTTTTATTCTTTTAATGACGTTTGTTTTGTTTTTTGTTTTTGGGTAGGAAGTTTTTTATAGTAGTTTTTTTATATTATATTATTGTAGCGTAGTGAGTGTTCTCATTGTGCTATGTATTTTTTATATATACTGATTGATTGGATCAGGAGGTGAAAAACGAAAATGTTTACAATAAATAAATTTTTTAAGCCAATTATTTTTGTTATGTGTGTTTTATTTATCTTTTTAGCTTTATCTAGTGTTAGTGCAGCTAGTTATGATTTTAATAATGCTAATACTACTGAACAGTTTCAAAGTGTTATTAATACTGATAATGATAATGATTTGGTGATTAGTTTTGATGATGGTGATTATTTTGATTGGGGTCAGCTTAATATTAGTCGTAATGCTACTATAGTTGGTAAAAACCGTGGTGGTGCTAAATTCACAACATCTAGTGTTGATACTTTGTTTAATATTAATGCTACTAATGTAAAGATTATTAATTTAACTATTAGTGGTTATACTACAGCTATAAAATCTAATTGTAGTGATTTGACTATTAGTGATAATAATATTACTACTTCTGGTGTTAGTATTAATTTAAGTAGTAGTGGTAGTGCTAATCCTATAACAGGTGTTGTTATTAAGGATAATATTATTAAATCCAGTATATCTGCTTATGATCTTGGTGCTGTTTCTTTATTCGGTAAATCTACTGATAAGACTGTTTTTGATGTTTTATTTAGTGGTAATAATATAACTAGTGGTTCTTCTGGTGTATACTTAAGTGGTAATAGCGTTAATAGTCCTGTTTCGTCTGCTAATTTGGTTTTTGAAAACAACAACATCACAGGAACATCAACCTATGTTGTTTATCTGCCTGTATCCGGTAGCAACAACGTCAATATAATCTTCGTCAATAACAACATCACAGGAGCAGACTATGGTGTTGCTCTGGATGCATACAGCAGCAACAACACTAATATAACCTTTGCCAATAATAACATCACAGGAACATACTATGGTGTTTATCTGTCTGCACAATCCATCAGCAACACTAATATTAATATAACTTTCGCCAACAACAATATCACAGGAACATCCACTAGTGGTGTTTTTCTGCTTGCACAAGGCGTCAACAACGCCAATATACTCTTTGCCAACAACAATATCACAGGATTACGTGGTGTTTTTATGATTTTATTCATCAACAACAACATCAATATAATCTTCGCCAACAACAATATCACAGGAGCATCCGGCAGTGGTGTTACTCTGGCTACAACCGGCAGCAACAACATTAATATAATCTTTGCCAACAACAATATCACAGGAGCATCCGACAGTGGTGTTACTCTGGATGCATACGGCAGCAATAACACTAATTTATCCTTTGCCAACAACAACATCACAGGAACATCCGGCCCTGGTGTTGCTCTGGATGCATACAGCAGCAACAACACCAATATAACCTTCGCTAACAACAATATTACTGGTGTTAGTTATGGTGTTTATGTTTTTTTGTTTAATAGTAATGTTAAGGGTGTTAATTTTTTGAATAATATTATTAATGCTACTAGTGGTGATGGTTTTTATTTCCGTAGTTATAGTGATAGTCTTGTTACTAATGTGACTGATTTTATTATTCGTGGTAATACTATTTTTGCTACTAATGCTGGTTTGAATTTTACTGGTTTAAGTGTTGGTTCATTTGTTAATGTTACTGTTGAGTATAATCGTATTTTGGCAAGTTTTGGTGTTAATATTACTGGTCATAATGATAATAGTAGTTTTGATCGTAATTGGTGGGGTGTTAATGATATTACTGGTAAAATTTTGGGTATTGATACTCTTAATCATTTTATTTTGAATATTACTAATACTTCTGGTTTGGATGGTGTTCATTTTGGTGATAATGTTAGTTTTATGTTGTTAGTTTTGAATACTACGCTTAGTAATGATGGTGTTGAATTTTTACCTGATTTTGTTGTTAATGGAACTTTTAATGGTGCTGATTTTAATAGTAGTCGTGTTGATGGTTTTGTTTATAATGCAACAGCTACAGCTGGTGTTCAAACTTTAGCTGCTACTTTAGATAATGTAGATGATACTGTAGCTTTTAATGCCCAATTAACTACTAATTCTAGTATAATTGTTAGTAATGATCCAGTGAGTATTGGCAATAATGTTACTATTTCTGGTCAGTTGGATAATTTTACTGGTATAGCTGGTGTTAATGTTACTGTTGATGGTAATCTTTATACAGATGTTTCTGTTAATGGTACTGGTGGTTGGAATTTTAATTACACAACTAACAAGACAGGTAATATAACAGTTATTGTTAGTTTTAGTGGTAATGAGAATTATACTGCTTTTAGTAATAGTACTAGTTTTGAAGTTGAAAGGAATAGTACTAATTCTAGTATTATTGTAGCTAGTGTTCAAATTGGTACTAATGCTAATATTACTGGTGAGCTTGAGGGTTATGTTGGTAATGGCTCTGACACTTTGACTGTTAGTGTTGATGGTAATGTTTATGATGATGTTATTATTAATTCTACTGGTGGTTGGAGTCTTAATTACACAACTAATCGTACTGGAACTATAACTGTTAGTGTTAATTATGCTGGTAATGAGAATTATACTGGTTTTACTAATAGTACTACTTTTGAAGTTGTTAAGAATAGCACTAATTCTAGTATAGTTGTTAATCCTGAAACTGTAAGTATTGGTGATAATGTTACTATTTCTGGTCAGTTGGATAATTTTACTGGTATATTTAGTGTTAATGTTACTGTTGATGGTAATCTTTACACAGATATTTCTGTTAATAGTACTGGTGGTTGGAATTTTAATTACACAACTAACAAAACAGGTAATATAACAGTAATTGTTAGTTTTAGTGGTAATGAGAATTATACTGCTTTTAGTAATAGTACTACTTTTGAAGTTGAAAGGAATAGTACTTATTCTAGTATTGATATTTCAGGTGATTTTAGAGTAGGGAAAACTACCGTTATAAGTGGTGTTCTTCTCGATGAGGAAGGTAATAAAATAGCTGATATTGAATTAGAAATCACTATTGATGGTAAAAAACATTTAGTGAAAACTAATTCCAATGGTTACTGGTATTTAACTTATAAACCTGAAAAAACTGGAAAAACTACAGTTGTACTTAATTTCAATGGTGATGCTAAATATTTAGGTTTCACTAACAGCACTAGTTTTGATGTTAAAAAAGGTGAAACTTTCACTAATGTTACTGTTAATGAGAATAAGGATGGTTCTGTTGATTTGATTGTTAAAGTAGTTGATGAAGATGGTGATACAATACCAGATTATAAAGTTGATGTTGAATTAGATGGTAAATACATAGGATCTGTGATAACAGATTCTGATGGAGTTGGAATATTCCATATACCAAATTCTAAACTTACCTCTGGTAAACATAAGATTACAGTTTCATCTGACAATGAAAATTACTTTAGTAATCTAACATTTGCTGAATTTGAAACCAAAAACAACAACACTAACAATACTAACAACACTAACAATACTAATAATACTAATAATACTAATGGTAATGGCAATAAAACAAGTGATAATCCAGTAGCAATAGCTACTATGAAAAAAACAGGAATACCAATAATACCTATTTTAGTGTTGATAAGTATGTTTTTGATTAGTTTAAGGAGAAAACAATAATTAAACATTTTTTTTTTTAGGAGGGCTTATTTATTTTTTTCCTCCATATTTATTTTTATTATTTATAGTTCTGTTTTTAATATTATTAGTTTTAATATTATTTTTGTTGTTATTATTACTATTATTATTTTCTTATTTTTTCTATTATTTTAGTTATTTTTATTACTATCTTTGTTATTTTTATTATTACTATTATTTTTTCTTATTTTTTTATTTATGAAATTTATAACTATGAAATTTATATATTAAAATTAAAATAAATAATATAAATTATTTAGTCTATTAGCTAGGAGGAATAATATGAGTTTTATAAGTGATTTATTCATTCAATGGGGCCCCCTTATAACAGCTGTAATTACTGCAATAATTGCATATATCACTTTAAAAGTAAGTCAATCTGCAAATCGCTCAGCTGATGATACTTATGAGTTAAATAAACAAGCACTTGAAATTTCAATTGATTCAAAAGAGCTTAATAATCAAACATTTATGATTATGAATGAAACTAAAAAGATAAATGAACAGACTTTGAAAATAATAGAAAATATTCTTGATTTGAATAAAGATGTTCTTGAACAAAAACAAGTTCAAGAACAGCAATCTGTAGTTTCTAGCTTAAAAAAATGTTTAAAGCTTTTAGAGGTTGAAAAAGAATCTATTAAACATAAAGATGAAGATATTAAAAATTTATCTGATTCTTCAAATAATAAACCAATTGGCTTTTTAAGGACTGATTTTTTAGATAATATTGAAGAAGAAACTAAAAAACATGATTTTCATATGATTAATGGAGCTATAACTTTATTAAAAGTTGAAATTAAGTCTTTAAATAATAAAATCAATAAACATGACTTTTTATTATCTATTAAAGATATTTCAAAAAATAAAGATAGCTTTTCAAAGGATAACAATACTTTAAAACAATTTAATGATGATGAGAATGAAATTTATGAATTATTCAATAAAATAAAAGATGATTTATTAGATTTAGAAGGATTAATATCTTCAGAACTAGAAAAAGTAGGAGAAAAGTCAGAAAATGGTAAAATGTAGAATAAGTAGAATAATTAGAACAATTAGAATAAGTAAAATAATTAGAACAAGTAGAATAAGTAGAATAAGTATTGGAAGTATTAAAAATAAAAAATATAAAAAATATAAAAAATATAAGAAGTATTAGAAGTATTAATTATATTAGATTTATTATATGATTAGGCTTATTAATTATATTATTTTTATTAGAAATTATATTATGTTTATTGGAATAGCAAATTAGTAAAATAATTAAAATATAACAATAGTTAAATTTATATAATATTATACTTATTAATTGATATAAGGTTTTTATAATATCTTTTTATAATACCTTTTTATAATATCTTTTTTATTATACCTTTTTTATAATATATTTTTTATAATGCCTTTTTGATAAAATAAAAATTCAAACAAACTCAAAACAATATATAACCAAATAATACATAATAAAAATTAAAATTCAATCAAATTAAAATAAATTTCATCAAATTTATTAAAATTTAATCAATTTAATGGTAATACAATGTCTTATAAAGTAGCTGTAGCAAGTACTGATGGTAAATTTGTAAATGAACATTTTGGAAGAGCAGAAAAATTCATGATCTATGAAATCCATGATGATGGAACTTATAAATTTTTAGAAACTCGAGACTCTAGTGCATCTTGTATTGGTGAAGGAAATAATCAAAATGCTAGAAGTAAGGTAATAGATTTAATTTCAGATGTTAAAGCGGTTCTTGTTGCTAATGTTGGTCCTGGTGCAATTGATGATTTAATAAATAACGACATAAAACCTTATGCAACTTCTTTTGATATTGATAGTGCTTTAAATGAATTAATAAAATTGGATAATAAGAGTTAATATAGATTCTTATTCTTTTTTTAGTTTTAATATTTTCAATGGATTAAACTTAATAGATTAAACTTTAATAGATTAAATTTATTTCAATGGATTAAATTTTAATAGATTAAACTTTAATAGATTAAATTTATTTCAATGGATTAAATTTTAATAGATTAAATTATATTAATAATTAGTTACAAATTAAAGTTTATGAAATACATAGCTTTTCTTAGAGGAATCAATGTTGGTAAAAATAATATTATTCCTATGAAGGATTTGAGAAACTTATTTTCAGTTATGGGGTTTAAAAATATTAAAACTTATCTTCGTAGTGGTAATGTAATTTTTGAAAGTAATGAAAAAGATATGAATAATATTAGTTCTAAAATTTCTGAAAATATCGAGAATTCTTCTGGTTTTTGGATTGATTGTATTTTAATGAGTCAAAAAGACTTTATTTTTTTAATTAATAATAATCCATTTTTTAGTAATAATTCTAACAATAATTCTAACAACAATCATAAAAATAATCATAAAAATAATTTTAATAATAATTCTAATAATAATGAAATGATTAATGAATTATATGTTACTATTTTTAAACATAAAATTAACAGAAATCTTGGTGAAGATTTAATTAAAGACTCTAAAAAGTTTAATTCTGATGATAAATTTTTAATATTTGAAAAAGAAATTTATCTAATTTGTAAAAATGGATATCATAAAACTAAATTTAATAATAATTATTTTGAGTCAAAATTGGACAATACAGCCACTACTAGAAGTTTTAAAACATTATTAAATATTAAAAATCTTTTGATTTAGAATTTAAACATAATATTATTACTATTATCAAGTTATAATTTATTTTAAGAGGGAATGATTAATGATATCAGTGTTAATATAATTAATAAATTTTAGCAGAATATTTAACTATTAATACATTGTGTAAATTTTTATATGGTACTTCTTTATATATTATTAATTACTATTATAATAATTACTAATTAGGCTTAAGATTATTTTATAATATTTGATAATTAGACTTAAAATTAATTTATTATAAAAAATAATTATGCTTAATATTATTTATGTTTAAGGTTATTCTTTCAATGATCTTAGTAGTATTATTAACAATATTACTAGTATTATTAGTATAATCATTTTATGAATAATATTACATTTAAAATATGTTTAATAAGGTTTTAATAAGAATAAGGTTTTAGTAAGAATAAGTTTTTAATAGGAATAATTAATAGAAACAAGGTTTTAATAAGAATTTATTTGATTTTAAAACATTGAATGTGGTTTTTATGAACATTACAAATAGAAAAGGGACGAATAAATGGGGACCTGCAATAGTTGCTTGTATGGCTATTTTTATTATAGTTTTAGATATGTCAGCTATGAATGTAGCTATAACAAATCTTGTAAAAGATTTAAATACTAGTTTAACAACTATTCAAGCAATAATAGCTTTATACGCATTAATAATAGCTTCTTTTATGCTTATTGGTAGTAAAATTCAGGATATAATTGGCAGGAAGAAGTCATTTATAATTGGAGTTTGTATATATGGTGTAGGAACTCTTACAGCTTCATTAAGTGCTAATGCAGGGATGTTGCTTGTAGGATGGGCAATACTTGAAGGAATTGGTGCCGCTTTAATGCTTCCAGCTACTACAACGATTATTGGGGTTAGTTACGAAGGCAAAGATAAACTCAAAGCATTTGGGATATGGGGTGGTATAGCTGCTATGGGATCAGCTGTAGGTCCTATATTTGGAGGTTTTTTCACTAATTTCCTCTCTTGGAGGATGATTTTTGGAAGTGAATTTTTAATTGTTATTATAATTCTATTCTATAGCTATTATATTAAAGATTCAGAATCTATTCTTAAATGGAAAGAATTTGATTATGGTGGAGCGGTTTTATCTGTAATTTCTCTTATTATCATTGTTATGGGATTATTACTCTTTAATGATCCTACTAAATGGAGTATTGTTCCTATTGTCTTGTTTATTGGTATTGCACTATTTGTTGCATTCTTGTACTGGGAAAGAAGAAGAATTAGGTCAAATAAAAATCCTTTATCTGATATTACTTTGCTAAAAAATAGAACTTTTTCTATAGGAATTGTAAATTCGGTTTTCCAACAGATTCCATTAGCTGGATATTTATTTATAATGCCTGTGTTTTTACAACAAGTAACTAATATAGATGCGTTCATGACAGGGGTTATTTTACTGCCTTCATCAATAGGCGTAATGGCTTTATCATTAATGGGAGTTAAAATATCTGAGTATATCCATCCTAAATATGTTGTGTGTTTAGGTTTTATTGTTGCTGCTTTAGGAACTTGGCTTTTAGGGGGAGAATTTTCAGCAACTATGAATCCATATAGTGTTATTCCAGCTACAATAATATTTGGTGCTGGTGTAGGAATGATTTTATCACAATTAACTAATTATGTTATGTCAGCTGTTGATAAAGATAAGGATTCAGATGCTGCAGGTTTACTTAACACATTTAAAAATTTAGGTTATTCTATTGGAACTGCTCTTATTGGTGTTTTACTTATTGTTGGTGTCATTGGAGGATTAACTATTTCTATTGAAGATTCTAGTTTAGGTACAAATTTAACAAAAGATGAGCTGCATAGTGAGCTTCTTACATATTTTGATAAGATGCAAACTGGTACTCCAGAAAAGATTCCTTCAGAATATCATGCAGATGCTTCAGCTATTGTTTCTGAAACTATAAGTATGTCTATGAGATTGATTTTCAATATATTGACGCTGGTATTCCTTGTTGGTGCAGCTATTAGTTATGTCATGCCGAAAGGAAGAATTTCTGAATCTTCAGTTCCTGTGGCATGATATTAGAATTAATTTTCCTTTATTTTCATTTGGAGAATTAATTTTTTATTAATTATTTTATTAATTCTTTATTCTATTTTTTTTATTATGCTTATTCTATTTTTTATTTTTTTATTATTTTTCATATTATCTTTATTTTAGCTTATATGGTTTATTTTTTTATTATTTTTCATATTATCTTTATTTTAGCTTATATGGTTTATTTTTATGTTATTTATATTATTTTTTTAGCCATTAATTATATTTTCACTTTTTATTAGGATTTTTAGGAAACCATCCTTTTTTCACTCTTTTTTCCTGTTCTATAATTTCGTGGATACTCCACAGTAGTGTGAATCCTAAAACTCCTATTAATGCAGAGAGTATTAAATTATTTACAAATAAAGATATTACTATTGATAATATTCCTCCAATTAGAAATATTGGCCAAATTTTTTTACCTATATAATATTCTCCTTTGATAACAATTGGATGAAATATTCCTATTATTATAAAGGCACTAAGTCCAATGATTATTCCTTCGAAATACATGATACTACTTTTTCTTTATTTATTTAAAAATTTTTTCATTTTCATAATATTTTTTACTTTTTTAAAGATTATTCATTTATTTGTATTGTTGTATGATTAATATAGAAAATTATAATACTTAAAAATACAGATAACTGTATAGAATGAATATTATTATGAAATTAAACAAAAAGAGTTTATTAATTAACAGATAGAATGAAAAGAAATTTTGAGATGCTGAATAAATATAAAATTTAATAAGTAAGAATAAAAATTGAGGATTAAAAAAATTATTAATCCTCTAAACTGTTTAAAATTTATTTTTTGCTGCGAATACTTAATCCAAAAGCACTGATTAATAATATTAATAAAGCTATTATTGGTATTCCTGTTTCTTTCATAGCTGCACTTGTTACAGCTGAAACGTTAGTAGTTTCGTTGCTATGTGGTCTTGGTTCTGGTGGTTCTGGTGGTGTTGGTGGTGTTGGTGGTGTTGGTGTTTGTTCAACTAGTGCAGTGACTGAAGCTGTTGATGTTTCGAAGTTATCTCCACTAGTTTCCAGGGAAATTGTGGATTCTCCTGCTGTAATGAATTTGCCAGTGAATGTCATTGTTGCTACTTCTCCAGGAGCTAAATCTCCAATAGACCAAATATTAGTGGTAGGATCAAAAGTTCCATGGGAAACAACAATACTACCTGGATCTAAAACAAAGTTAGAAGGGAAATTAACTCTAGTTGTAACATTGGTTACAGTATTATTTCCAGTATTGGTAGTGGTGATTGTACCTTTCACTGTTTCGTTAATTTGATACACATCTTTATCTAAAGTGATTTCACTATTAACTGTGTTATTAGAAACTATTAATAGTTGACCATTTCTTAGAATGATGTCAAATCCAGGATGAGCTGCGTAATCTCCAGTAACAGGAACAATACCATCTCCTTGATTAACAAAGTAATTAATATCTGCAACTCCTTCAATAGCTTCTGCATTACCTATAAATGTTCCATTTACAAAGAAGGATATATTTCCTCCTGTGACAAGGTTACCCATATCATCGGTTAAAGTAGCGTTTAAGATTACATAAGTGTTATTTTTAACGGTTACTGTGGAGTTGTTTAAGTATGTTAGGTTTAAGATACCCATAGATCCATTGTTGTAAATTTCATTACCCAAAGTGCTAGCAATATTACCTTCCATAATATTGCCAGAAACTAGCATTGTTTGATTATTAAAAATGCCTCCACCTATACTAGCTGTATTATTAACAAAATTAGAACTAATAATGCTTGCATTAATTCCATTATTATAGATTGCACCGCCATGATTAAAAGCATTATTACCTATAAAATTAGATTTATTAACGCCCCAATTAGCACCAGCGTTATAAATAGCACCACCAAAAGTATTTGAGGTGTTGTTTGTGAAGTTAGAGTTATTAACAGACGTATTGGTACCAGTATTGTAGATAGCACCACCATAGATAGTAGCTGTATTGTTTGTGAAGTTAGAATTATTAACAGACATATTGGCACCAGTATTGTAGATAGCACCACCATAATTAGTAGCTGTATTGTTAATGAAAGCACTGTTTATTATTGTGAAATTACCACCATTATTGTGGATAGCACCACCGTATAATGCAGCTGTGTTGTTTGTGAAAGTACAGTTTATTAACATATAATTATTAATATCATTGTAGATAACTCCACCGCCACCAGTAGTTGCTGTATTGTTTGTGAAATTACTACTTATTATTGTCAAACCAGTACTGTTTGAATAGGCAGGCTGACCGAAAATAACACCACCCCATGTGGCTGTGTTATCAATGAATGTACTATTTATTATTGTGAAATTATAACTTGAATACATGATAGCACCACCATATTGTCCAGCTGTGTTGTTAGTGAATATGCAGTTTATGAATGTTGTGTTTTCACAATATCCATTAAAGATAGCACCACCACCATGTGCAGAGTTATTAGTGAAATTACTATTTATTATTGTGAAGTTATGACCCTGATTGTGGATAGCACCACCAGAATGACTAAGATTACCACATACATTGTTTGTGAAAGTACAATTTGTTATTGTTAAACCATTACCTATATTATCGATAGCACCACCATATTGTCCAGCTGTGTTGTTAATGAATATGCAGTTAATTAATGTTATGGTTCCTTCATTATTGAATATTGATCCACCATCAGCTGATATATTCCCATTTAAAAACGTTATATTAATAAATGTTACATTGCTATTTCCAGTTATGGAAAAATGTCTTCCAAGTTTTTGTGCATCTATTATGACACTATCTTTTGATCCATTTCCTTGAACTGTTAGGTTTTTATTGCTAAAAATAATATTGTTATTTCTGTCTGTGGCTTTATCATATGTTCCAGGATTAAGTGTAATTGTATTATCAGCATCACTCCCTCCAGCAACAGTACTTACGGCACTATTAACTCCTCCTGCATCGCCAGGATTGAGTGTAACATTTACTGCATTTACTGAAGATATTGTGATTAAAATAAATGCTAGTATCGAAGTTACTATTATTATTTTGTAGGTTAAATTATTTTTTGAGATATTTTTATTCAAATTTTTCACCCCCTTTCTAATTTCTCATATTTATTTTCACATAATATACTATTATGCAATTTATACATATATTGTTTATAGTATTTAAATATACAAACTTTTTAATATTATTCTTCATAATATTTAATATAACTGTATTTATAATAAGATATTTTTTGATAAAAATTTATACATATATTGTTTATAGTATTTAAATATACAAACTTTTTAATATTATTCTTCATAATATTTAATATAACTGTATTTATAATAAGATATTTTTTGATAAATAATAAAAAAATTAATAGAATAAGTATAAAAACAAAAAACAAAACTTGAAAAAATTAACTCAAAAATTAAAAATTATTTGTTTTTTAATTTTATTTTTAGGGTGCTAGATTTTTTTCTAGAATTGAGGGCTTCATTAGCCTTATTTTCATTATTTTTATGTTGGATTATTTTTTGTTTTTAAAAGTACATTTTTTATGAGTTTTATTTTATTTTTTAGGGTCTTTTAAATCGATAAATATAAATATTGGTATTAACAAAGTTTTATTGATGATAAAAATGAAAATACCAATTATTTATGATGAAAAAGACCCTAAATGGATATTGTTGTTGAATATATTTAAAATTATCGATTCTAGGAAAATTCATCAGGAATTCACTCGAAATGGAATTAAACCTGTTAAAAAAGGTGTTGTTAATTTTAAAATAGTTTTAATGAGTATGTTTTTCGCATCAGATATTTCATACGTTGTTAGTGAGCTTAAAAGAAGCCATGAGTTGAGAAAGTCTTTAGGATTTAATCAAGTTCCAGAATCAAATCAAATATATGAATTTTTGGCAAGATTTAATCAAAAGAAAATACTTGAATTCGTGATTAAAACATTAAATAAGGAATTTAAACCAATTAAAAGAGGAAAACGCACAGTTTTAATTGATGGAACCGATATACAGGTTGATATGAACTGGAACAAGCAAAATTACACTAAAAAATTTCTCGAGAAAAAAGGGCTTTATTGGGCCAAATCAGCTTCAAAAGGGTTTTATATAGGATTTAAATTAACTTTAGCACTTGATTATCACACTGGACAAACCATTTGACCCATGTTAAATACATAAAAGGATCTAAGCATGACTCCGAATTATTCCCTG
>NZ_JXMW01000018.1 GCF_002072215.1 Methanobrevibacter arboriphilus JCM 13429 = DSM 1125 | reverse complement strand
GTTATAGTCTTTTTATTAATATTTACACTATTTAACATTGTTGAAAGTGTTAATGGAGAGGTTATAAGTGGAAACGAAGGTGTAAATGGAACAAATATCACTAATAATAATAAAATTGTTAATAATTCAGTTTCTCAAGATAATATAGTTAAAAGCTCTAAAACTCTTTATAATTATATCGATACTTATAAGATCATCCCTAAAAATGTAATGGTGAATGATAAAAATCTCTCTTCAAAGAGTTTTTTATATTTAATGTCCAAAACTGTTATTTATAAGTATAAAAATGATAATTCTGACATTAAAATTAAGTATGGGATAAAAAGCAATAAAAATATTAAAGGAAATACTATCAAATATAAATATAAGACAAATTCTTATTATAAAATAGCTAAATACATTGTAAATTACGTTGATAATCATAATAAAGTTCCAAGCTATTATAAACTATTATCCAAGAAAAAAATTAAATATGAAACTCTTATTTTCATGTTTAGTAAAATTTTATCAAAAACCAAAAAAAATACTCTTCCTAAAACTGCTTATATTAATGTTGATAAGTTAGATGCTATTAATAATAATGGAAAAACTTTAAAATTATATAATAAGTATAAAAAGACTAGCTTATCTAAATACTTAATGTCTACTTCATGGACTCCAAGTAAAAATTCTTATATTAAAAATCTTGCAAAAAAAATTACAAAAGGTATTAAATCTAAGTATAAAAAAGCAGAAGCTATTTTTAACTGGACTATAAATAATATAGAATATTCTTATTATTATAATACTAAGTATGGTGGTAAAAAAACTATCAAATTGAAAAAAGGAAATTGTGTTGACATGTCTCATGCTTATGCAGCACTTTCTAGATCAATTGGCTTACCTACACGATATATTCATAGTAGATGTGATTTTAGAAAAAGTGGGTGGTTAGGACATATTTGGCTTCAAGTTCTTGTTGGGAAAAAATGGATACCTGTAGATATTAGTGGTGAAAACAATCGTTTTGGTGGAGTTGTCAACTGGAATCAAAATACTTATCATCGTATAGCTATTTATAGTGAAACACCATGGTAAAATGTATATTTATTTAATATTTTCTTTATTTTATATTAAACTAAGATATTAATTTTATTATTTATTTTATCATTTATTTTTGCAATATTTTGCAATATAATTATTATTTAAATTATTATTTAAATTCTTAATTAATTCTTTATTAAATTCTTTATTAAATTCTCTATTAAAAAGTTTTTAATTTAAAATAATACTTATATCAAGCTATTAAATTGAACTAATAAAGTTTAATTAATATTATTATAATGATAATAATATGATTATAGCTATAATTTAATAATATATAATTTAATAATATAATAATATAATTTTTATAATATAATTATTGTTAAATAAGAATAATAAAATTAATATTAATATCATTAATAAATTAATCAATTGATTTCCATGATAACTTACTCTCAATTTGAAAACATTGTTGTAAATAAACTAAACAGAGATATTTCAACAAATAAAGATCAAAATAAAGCTATTAGCTCTAATGTTGATCAATCTCTTTTTATTGTTGCAGGTCCGGGATCTGGAAAAACAACAGTTATGGTTTTAAAAATACTAAAATTTATTTTTGTGGATGATATAAACCCAAATGAGATAATAGCTACTACATTTACAAGAAAAGCTGCTAATGAGCTAAATTCTAGAATACTTGGTTGGGGAGATGAAATCAAAAAATATCTTTATAAAAGAATAACTGATGAGAAAAAGATTAAAAAATTAGATATTATTGATTTTAATCAAATTATCACAGGTACAATTGATAGTATAGCAGAAGAGATACTTAGAATACATAGAGATCCTGGAACAAATTTGCCGGTTGTTATAGAAGATTTTGTAGCTAATTCTGCAATGATATCTTCAGGTTTATTTGAAAAGGATAGATATTTAAATAAAGATTTAAAAGAGTATTTAGGTAAACTAAATGGTGTTGAAGAGGTTAAAAATCCTTCTATCATGAGCAATATTTTACTTGATATTAAAAACAGACTTTATTATGATCAGGTTGATATTAAAGAGTTTCTTAATAATGAAAATTCTCCTGGAGCCAAAATAGCTCTAAATGCTATTTTAAATTATCTTTCTGAATTGAAAAGTAGAAATATTCTTGATTTTTCCATGTTAGAATCAAAATTTTTAAAAAGACTTGTTTCTGGAAAGTTAAATCATTTTCTTAAGGGTATTCATGTGATTCTTGTAGATGAATATCAAGATACTAACTTATTGCAAGAAAAAATATATTTTAAGTTAGCTAAATCAGCTATAGCTAATGGTGGAAACATTACTGTTGTTGGGGACGATGATCAATCATTATATAGATTTAGAGGAGCAACTGTTGATTTATTCACAAATTTCATTGAAAGAGCTTATGAAAATTTAGGTATTGATGTTGAAGAGGTTAACTTATCAGCTAATTATAGATCAACTGAGGATATTGTCAATTTATGTAACCATTTTGTTGAATTAGATAGTGATTTTCAACCTGCTCGTGTTAAAGAAAAACCTAAGATTGAATTTTCAAGGATTAATAACACTATTGATAAAAACAATACAAATAATAATGTAAATAGTAATACAAATAGTAATACAAATAATAATACAAATAATAATGTAAATAGTAATATAAATAATAATACAAATAATAATACAAATAATAATATAAATAATAATATAAATAATAATATAAATAATAATTATGATGTTGAAAAAAATAAAAATAGTACTGAAACATATCTTAAAAATAAAAATCCTAATGAAAATCAATCTATACCTGTTCTTGGATTGTTTAGGCAAAATCCTGAAATATTAGCTAAAGATTTATCTATTTTAATAAAAGATTTGGTTAATGGTAAAACTGTTAAAAAAAAAGTAAAAAAGATATTATCTTCAAATAATTACTATAATAATAAAAATAATTATTATAATAATGAAAATAAAGAATATACTGATAAATATAAACAATATAATGAATATAAACAATATACTGATAAATATAAACAATATAATGATAATGATAAATATTATAATAATAAAGATAGAAATCTAACTAATAATTATAATAAAACTTCAAATAGTTTATCAGAAGGAGATTTTATAAGTTTAAAACTATCTGAATTTGGTGGTTCTCCTTCAGATATAGCTATTTTAACTTACTCTCCAAAAGAAATTTCTTATGGAAATCAATTGTTTCCATATTATCTGAGAAAAAATTTATTAAATTTTAAAAATCCTATTGAGGTTTTCAATCCTCGTGGTCAAGATCTTCAAACAATAGAAGAGGTAGCTATATTTTGTGGATTAATACTTGAATGTATTGATCCTGAGGCAAAATTTCAAAACTCTATTAAAAGAATTCCTGGCCTTGCTAAAAGAAATATGAATAAATGGAGAAGAATAGCTAACGAATACATTAAAACTAATCCAGAACCTGTTCAACCAATATCTCTTGAAGATTTTGTTAATTGTTGGAGAACAAGAACTCCTTATGCTCATAATCCTAATATTTGGCCTGAAAGTGCAAGTTTAATTGAGCTTGCTTATAAAATTATCACATGGATTGAAGAGTTTCAGAATGATGTTGAGGGATTGGTCTATTTAGAAGCTATAACAAAAACAATAACTCAAACTGGATTTTTTAATGAATATTCTGCTCAAATATTCTTTGATGATAAACATATTGAAGAAGAAAAGTCTGTTGTTGAGGCTATTTGGAATATTTTTATACCACTTGCCTCTGGAGGAATTTCTATCGATGAGAAATTATTAGAAACATTACCTGATAATAGAGTTAATATAATGTCTATTCATCAATCTAAAGGCTTAGAGTTTCCATTAATTATAGTTGATGTGGGATCTAGATTTAAAAAAAATCAGGTTAAAACATCATCTTTAAGATTTCCTAAAAAGGGAGATAAATCTTCAAATTTAGAAGATAAAATCAGACCATTTAGTCCATTGGGTGTTGGTGATAGAAATCCAAAAGATAGGGCTTTTGATGATTTAACAAGATTGTATTTTGTAGCTTTTTCAAGGGCTAAGGATGTTTTATTATTGGTTGGATTAAATTCATCAATAGATGGATATATAGCAAATGAAAAACAGATAAATATTCCTAATGTTGCATTAGGTTGGAAAAGAGATGAACAATTTGTTGGTTTTGATCAAATATATTTAATTTAATTAATGGTATTATGTTTAATATATTGTTTTTATTATTTATTATCATTAGTTTAGATGTATGGTATTCTTATTAAAATTATAATAACTTATAATAACTTATATTAACTTAATAATATTATATTTCTATAATAATATTCACAAATAACATTAACATTATATTAATGTTTTCATATAATAATACTCACAAAAATATTATAATACATAACATTATTGTAATAAATAATATTAATACTCATATATAGCATTATAATAATTAATGTTAATATTAATAAACTATAATTCTATAAAACTATTTTATAATTTTTTATAATTTTTTATAATTTTTTTAATGAGTTAAAATATTATAATTTTCATGATTCTAAGGTTATATGCTAATTGATACAATGTGATTAAAATGGAATTATCACCACGTTCTAAACCCTATATTATACCAGAATATAGTTTAACAGGAGATTTAATATCATTTTTAACTTGTAATCTTCAATATCGCTATCAAAATAGAGGAACTCTTCCTCCTTCCATGCCTATACAATTATGGTTTGGAGAGTTTATTCATGGGGTTATGGAAGAATCGTTTCTTGAATGGAATGCAAAAAAAATTAGCTTTCCATGGGATTGGAAAAATCAAATACGGCCTATTGAAGAGATGATCGATAAAAGATTAAGGGCAAGAGGACTTTACCCTCCTTTAGATTTCTTTTGTAAATTTGGATCAGAAAAGAATAGTGTTTTAGGTACATGTCCTGATAAAAATCATCCACACAAATTACTTTATAGTGCAAGAGCTGAAAAAGCTATTAATATTTGGGGTCCTGATTTATTTCCATTAATTGATTCAGCTGAAGTTTTAATTAAAGGTAAAAGACCAATGCCTAATTTTGATAAGGATAATAGTAGATCTAATTATTATGGTATTAATGGAGTAATTGATGTTATAAGCTCTTTAAAAATTAATGAAATTAATAATAATAAAATTGTTAAATATCTAAAAAATAATAAAGAACTTTCAAAGAAATTAAAATCTTTTGATGATGAATATGAAGTTATTATTGATTATAAAGGAATGAAAAGACCTTCTTTAAAATCAAATAATTGGTTTTATCATCAATGGCAAATATTAACTTATTCATGGCTTAGATCAAAACAAGAAGATTCAAAACCTATTGTTGCAGGTATTATTTTTTACTTAAATGAGCTTGTTCCTTCAACTGAAGATTTAATAGCTTTAAAACAAGATATTTTAAATGGATGTAATGATGTTGAAATTTCTGATATTGAAGAGTCATTGATACTTAACTGGAATGAAGATAAAGATAATTTTATTAATCTATCAGATAAATTAAAAGAAAAAAGGTCTATAAGGATTATAAATATTGAAGATGATTCTATATCCAATGCTTTAATGCAATTTGATGGTGTTGTAGCTAATATTGAAGATTCGATAATAAAAGAGATGAAAGGTATTCCAATTAAAAATGCTTGGAATGCTAAAGGTGATAAAAGAACTTGTGATGCTTGTGATTTTAAGAATTTTTGTAATAAACCTCTTTCAGAGCATATGAAAGTTCCTTAAAATTATTAAAAACTTATATTAATTTATTATCATTATATATATATATATCTTAAATTTATTATTGTATTATCGTATTTTATATTAGATTAATTATCATTATGTTATCATTAGATTTATTATTGTATTATCGTATTTTATATTAGATTAATTATCATTATGTTTTCATTAGATTTATTATTATATTATCATATTTCTATTAAATTTATTATTATTATAAATTAAATGATATGAATTTATTAATTTTTATGTTATCAATTTTTAATGGTATTTTTATGTTTTATTTAATTTTTAATATTTTATTTAATTATTAATAAGTGAATAAATAGTAAGAGTTAATAATGAGAATATTAATAAATAATAGTATTAAATAAATAATGATTGTATTAATAATTATTTTAGGATTTAAGTAATAATAATCCGATATAATATATTTAAAAGATTGTTGGAAGTTAAAAAATGGGTAAAATTAAAATTATATCTTGGAATATTAATGGAATTAGAACTCGTGCAAAGAATAAAGAAATTGATCCGGTATATGGTGAAAATCCAGATATCATTCTATTTCAAGAAACTAAAGCTAAATATGAACAATTAGATTCTAATTTAAAAAACATTGAAGGATATAATACCTATTTTTCTCCAGGTGAAACTACACGAACTGGGGGTATAGCTACTTTTTCAAAATTAAAACCAAAATTAGTAAAAAGATTTTTTGATGTTCCAGATTCTTCATTAAAAATGAGGGTTTTAAACTTTAAATTTGATAAATTTACTCTAATTCATATTTATGCTCCTTATGGATTTAATAGTAAAGCAGATAAGGAAATTAAACTTTCATTTTATAATAAATTACTAGAATTTGCTGAAAAATCTGCTGATGATAATGTTATTATAGCTGGAGATTTTAATATTGCTCATTCTGAAAAAGATATTAGTGATCCTGAAAAAGCTTCAAAAAATAGCTCATTTTTTGATGAAGAAAGAGATATTATAAATAAAATTGAAAAACTTGGCTATTTTGACTCTTTTAGACTTTTAAATCCAGATGAAATCGAATTTTCTGCATGGAAATCTCAAAAAGCTAAAGAATCAGACGAAGGGTCTCGGTTAGATTATTTCTTTATCTCTAAAAGCTTGAAAGATTCTTTAATTGAGTCAAAAATATTATCAGATATCAATGGTTCTAAACATGCTCCTATTGAGCTAGTTATAGATATTTAATTATGGATTAAATATAGATAAATCACAGATAAACCATATATTAATCATATATTAACCATATATTAGCCATAGATTAATCATAGATTAATCATAGCTATTTGGTTGATTATTTATTTAAAATTTAATTATAAACATTATTTGTAGATATTCAATTGTAGTATTTAGTATAAGTATATGTATTAATTGATATTATTTTTAATTTAATAATTTTTTAATGCATATATAATCATTTTTAATTTTTTTAATGTTTATTTTTTTAATTTTTTTAATACTTATTTTAATTAAATTATTATTTATTTTAATTATAGTATTAAATATATCAGTTTATGTATTACTTATTTTAATTAAAGTATTGATTATATTACTTATATTAGTTAAAGTATTACTTATCTTAATTAAAAATAGGTTGTAAAGAATATAGATTATAAAAATTATAATATAAAAAAAATTAGTATAAAATTATAGTATAAAAGTATAGTATAAAAAATATAGTATAAAAATTTCTTGTTTGAATTTTAAAAATAAAAGATATAACTAGTGATTTATTAGTTTTTAAATAATAAAAATCTGTAAATCCTAGCTTTAAAAAAGATTTGTGAAATATTAAATAATAGCTAATCTTCCAGCAGTAGTAATTTCTAATATTTCTTTATCTATAAGGCCCATATCCCTCAATTCACGTATATGATTATAAGTCATTCCCCTACTGATTTCAATTTTATCAGAAAGTTCTTTGACAGAATTAGAACCATTTATTAAACATTTTAATATTTCTTTTTTAGTTGAAGAAATTCCGTATTTAAGTATTGGAAGATCCATTACTTCTTTTGTAGAATTGTCTACATATACAATCCTATCAACAAATTGATGTTTTGAATATGCTCCAAAAAGTGTTCCTAAAGCTTGTGGTCTTTCTCCACCACTTATATTAACAACAATTTTGTTTCCAGATTTTTTTTCTTTTTCGATTGCATCGGCAACACCAGATGCAATTTTAACTGAATCATTAGAGTCAGTTTCTTGTGATTTAATATCTATGAATCGTCCAAATGCCTTTTCCAAAGTTTCTTTACTTTCTCTCATTACATCTGAACCATTATCCTCAGTCAGTAATAAAACTTTCTTTGGAGAAAATTTAGTTATACATATCATTACTGGTTCTACGTCGTAAATAGTTGATATTAGAGTTGTTTCCATTTAATAACCGCCTTTTAATTAAGTAACAACTGTTTATTCAGAAGTACTATTTTTTTTCTTTTGGTATTTAACCTAACTTATAATTTAACAAAACATAATATTTTTATCATTAAAAATAATATGTTTATTTTGATTATATTATATATTAATTATTCAACTTAAAATTTAATTATAAAATTGATTTAGGTAATATTATATCTAAATAATTCATAAATACTATTTTTAAGTTCAATAAATTACATTAATTATATTCTTTTTTATTCTATATATACCTACTTATTAGTAATTGATTCTTATAATTGATTAAATTTATATTTTATATAAAATTTACTAGATAAGAATTGATTTAAATCTTTCTAAAATTCTAGAAAATACTTTTTTTACAATATTTCTAATTAAAAAACAGATTCTTTCTTTCTATATTTATTATATATTCTTTTATAGTAACTATTTTTAATTTAAAATATTAGTATTGATATGTTATTTATTAAATTTAATAAAAACTTGTTTAAATCATATTAGACTATTTTAAATCTTTTTTTATTTATTTCAATAAGGAAAATATCTTTTATTTAAGAAAATATTCCATATATTTATCTAATATATGGTAATATCTAGAATGAATATATTAATGAATTATCAATTAATTTAATATTGTTAAAAGTTTGTTTTAAATAAAACAAGATTATATTTTTATTAATTTTATATAACATAAGTAAACATATATTAAAAATTTTGATATTAACAATAGATATTATGTTTAATATTATATATAAAAGTTTTTAATTTATATTATTTATTCACTATTAGTTCTTTTTATAATTTTTTTAAAAATAATTAGAATATTCTTATTTTAAAATATTTTTTAATAAATTATTTTATTATTTATATTTATTCAAATATTTCATATTTTTATTTTCAAAATTATGATATTAATTTTTAATATTTATCTTTTATATAAGTTGAGTATTATATATCAGCTTATTATATCTATTTTATATTTCCATTTTTTATATATTTATTTTTCATATTTCTATTTTTATTTTTATATTTCCATTTTTTTATATATTTATTTTTCATATTTCTATTTTTATTTTTATATTTCCATTTTTTATATATTTATTTTTCATATTTCTATTTCTATATTTACAATCCTTAAATTATTAGTTTTTTATAACAGTGTTATTTTTCTCTTATTATAACTTTTTAATAGTTAAATAGAAAATATTATGTATATTAAAAATTAATATAATATTTAAATAAATTCTAATGGTGATATTATGAAAGATTATCCACAGTCAGATGAATTAGAAAATAATCAGTATTTTTCTTCAAGAATAAAAAAGGATTTGGATTTAAATTCTCATCCTGTAGCTATAAAATTTATTTTGCACAAGGAAGATATTCCTGAAGGTATTAATAAAATACAAGATAAAATTAGACATTGTGAAATGGTACAGAAAGCATCAAGAGGAAATTCATTTTATAGTACTTCTGAAGAGCAATTATGTAAAGGAGGATCTTCTGCAATTGGACTTGAAGATGTACCTGAAAAAATTGCAAGTGGAGAGTTTTACTATAGTTTAAAAAGATTTAAATCATTAGGTTCTGCTAAAAGAACACTGGATTCAATTCCAAAAATTGATTTAAGAAGCTATGCAATTGTTTATACTCCATTAGAAAAAGCAGGATTTGTTCCAGATATTGTTGTTATTATAGCTAATCCAATGCAAGCTATGAAAGTTTCTCAAGCTATTGTCTATTCATTAGGTGGAAGGGTAGAATCTGATTTTTCAGGTATTCAATCTGTTTGTGCTGATGCAGTTGCAGGCCCATTTATGCGAAAAATACCTAATATAACTTTAGGTTGTAGTGGTTCAAGACAATATGCTGATATAAAAGAAAATGAGCTTATCATTGGTTTAAATGGTGAGAATTTAGGTTGTGTTGTTAATTCTTTGGATAGTATATAACTTTTTATCTCTTTAAGTAGTATATTATATTATTTTTTATACTATTTTAATTTTTTATTATAATTTATAATTTTATTTATTATTCCAGTTTATTATTCTAGTTTATTATTCTAGATTATAATTCTAGTTTATTATTTTATTTATAATTTTAATTGAATTTATTATAAACAGCTTCAGCTACTTTTTTATTTAATCCTTTTACACTTCTTATTTCTTCAACACTTGCTTTTTTTATTTCTTCTATATCTCCAAAATGTTTTAATAAGTTAATTTTTCTAGTTTTACCAATACCAACTATATCATCCAATTCTGAAGTTTCGATATTTTTTGATCTTAATTTTCTGTGATAAGTAACTGCGAATCTATGAGCTTCATCTCTCACTCTTTGTAAAAGATGTAAACCTTCATTATTTTTTGGAATTATAATTGGATAAGAACTTTGAGGTATAAAAACTTCTTCAAATTCTTTAGCAAGTCCTATTATAGGGATATGTTCTAAATTATATTCTTTCAATACTTCTGTAGCTATTCCTAATTGTCCTTTTCCACCATCAATAAGTATAAGGTCTGGATATTCTTTATCAAAGCCATTGTCATTGTTTTTCTCATTATTATTATTATTTTTAGTGTATTTATTATCTTTACTATACTTATTATCTTTATTATTTTTATTATCCTTATTTTTATTATCCTTATTCTTATTATCCTTATTGTCATTATCTTTATTGTTATTATCTTTATTGTCATTTTTTTCTGATAATTTTTTAAATCTTCTAGATAATAATTCTCTCATCATTTCATAATCGTTTGGTCCAGGTGTTTCAAGTTTAAATCTTTTATATTGTTTTTTATTTGGTTTTGAATCTAGAAATGATACTTTAGAACCAACAGCTAATTTTCCTGAAATATTAGATACATCATAGCCTTCTATAATGCGAGGAAGTTTTGGAAGCTTTAAATATTTTTTAATCTCAATCATTGCATTTTTCATTTTTTTCTTTTGTTTTTTAATTATTTCAGCATTCTTAGATGCCATTCTTATTAATCTTAATTTAGTTCCTTCATCAGGAACAGTAATTTCAACATTATCTCCTCTTAAATCAGCTAACCACTCTTTAATTAATTTTAACTCATCATTAGATATTTTCTCTTCTAATATTATTTCTTTAGGTATATGTCGATTAATACTGTAATATTGTTCTATAAATGCTGAAATGACTTCACTTGGTTTATTGTTTTTAGCTCCACTCATTAAAAAATCGTCTTTTCCATTTATTTTACCATTCCTTATTGAAAATACTACTACAATTGCAGAATTACCATCAAAGGACATAGCTATTATATCTTGATCCAATTCATCAGTAAAATCAACAAATTGTTTTTCCATAACTTCTGCAATAGATGCTATTTGATCTCTAATTACAGCTGCTTTTTCAAAATTATATTCTTTTGAAGATTCTTCCATTTCTTTTTGAAGATTTTCAATTATTTCAGTATATTTTCCTTGAAAAAAAAGATCGATTTTATTAATTAGTTTTTTGTAATCATTTTTACTTATGTTCCCGCTACAAGGGCCGTAGCATAAATCAATTTGACAATTTAAACAAGGACCATCCATTTTTCGGCAGGTTCTAATTTTAAAAAGAGATTTTAAAAATTTCACAGTCTGACGAACTGAGCCAACATCTGTAAATGGTCCAAAATAAGTTCCAGTTTTCCCAATATTTCTTGTGATTATTAAGCGAGGAAAATCTTCCTTAGTTATTTTAACATAAGGATACCTTTTATCATCCTTAAGCCTAATATTATATTTAGGTCTATGTTTTTTAATTAGATTAGCTTCTAATATAAGTGCTTCTTTTTCACTATCAGTTATTATATATTCTAAACTACTAAAATGACTCATTAGTATTTTAGTTTTTGGTGTATCATATTTATCTTTAAAATAAGACTTAACTCTATTTCTAAGTGATTTTGATTTACCTATATATATAATATTATCATCAGAATTCTTCATAATGTATATTCCAGGTTTTTTTGGAAGTTCTTCTGGTGATTTTACTTTAGTTGACATAATTCATCATTTTTTAAGATTTATTTATTTTTAGCTTACTTTATGAAAACTTTTGATAGATGTTATTATTTACTTTTAATAATATTATTTATATTTAATAATTATTTTTTTTATTCATGTTTATCAGTTATTAAAACTATAAGTAATTTTATTAAACTATTAATATTTTATATTGTGTTTATTTATACTATAACTTATTAATACCTTCAGGAATATCCTTGTGTAAAATACTTAAAACAATAATATTAAAAACATATATTTAAATATACCTATGTATATACATATTTTGAAATATCTTATTTTTAATTTTTTGTTATCTAGTTTCAATATAATAATTCATAATAATTAAAATTATTATATTGAGTTAATTAGAATAAAATATTGTTGGATTGATATTTTGATTGTTTTTAAATATTATTTTGTAAACGTAAAAATGGCCCATGTTGTTAGTAACATTTATATACCGTTAGCCCTATAATTAATAATTAGCATATACATGAACTAATAATACTAATATTATAATTTTTCAATATAAATAATATAATAAATATTTTAATATTATGAATTAGTTGGTCTACATTATGTTGGCATGAATTAATGACATAATTGGATTGTGTATATGAATTAATTGGGGAGTGAATATAAATTAAAATGAATTATAAAAATATTGTAATCGTACTCTTTCTATTAATTTTTGCAGTTTCAAGCTTCAATTCAGTATCTGCTGCTAGTGTGAATATTAATAGTACAGAATGGTCAAATAATGATATTACTAATTTTTTCAATGGAAATATTGTACATGGTTTTAATATATTAGATTTTGATAATGTAATATTTTCTGAAGGAATTTATACTAATTTAAGTTTTGTTGTAAAAAATTCTGTTAATATATTTTCTGATGGTATAGTAAACTTTGTTAGTAATTCAAATCTAACAGCTATTATTGTAAATAATACAAATAATGTTAATATTTCTGGAATTAATTTTAATAACTATTCTACAGCTATTAGTTTTAACAATTCAAATAACTCAAAAGTTTTTAATAATACCATTAATAATACTATTAATAGAAATACTAGTGGTATTGCATATAATAACTCTGAAAATGCGATTGTTGAAAACAATACACTAAATAATAATGCTACTTTTAATTCTAATTCTATTGGTGTATATTTTGATAATTCTAATGGTAATATAACCAACAATAGAATTTCCGGATATGGAAATGGTGCAGTTTTATCGGATTCAGATAAATCAAATGTAGAAAAAAATACAATTACAGATAATACTGGAACTGGACTAGTTATAAAGAATTCAAGTAATATTAATATTAAAAATAATAATATTTCTAAGAATGGAAGAAATCCTGGACCTTCAGCTAATGGTGATGGAATTGCTATTTCTAAGTCATCTAATGTGAATGTTTCTAAAAATAATATTAATGAGAATTATGTTTATGGTATTGTTTATGGTAGTTCTAATAATGTAACTATAGAAAATAATAATATTTCTAACAATGATTATTATGGAATATATGTAACGAACTCTACTAATAATAATATAAATAATAACAATATTTTAAATTCTGGTAGTGGAGGTATTTGGCTTTCAAGTCAGTTTGGTGTAAACACAAATAATAAAATTACTTCAAACAATATTTCAAATTCTGCCTTATCTGGGATACTCTTACAAGGTAGCTATAATACTCTTATAATTAATAATAAGTTAAATAATAATTATTATGGTGTTTATGTTACTGATGGATCTAATGATATTATAAATATAAAAAATAATAGTATTATTGATAACATGTATGGTATCTTACTTAGAAATGCTGCTAATGTTTCAGGAAATCAAATTATTAATAATAGTAATAGTGGAATTTATTTATGGAATTTCTCAAGTAATTCTAACATAACTAGTAATAATATTATTAATAATGGTATAGGAATTGTTTTCAATGGTGTTTCTGAGATAAAAAATGTAGATATTAATTATAATAGAATTTATAATAATACAAATCCTTTATCTGTTTCAGGTAATGTACATAGTAATATTGCAAATTTAAATTGGTGGGGAACTAACAATCCATTGATTAATTATACTGGTGTTTTAATAGATACTTGGTATGTTCTTCAATTGTCTGCAAATGACTTTAACACTACTATGAATGCAACAAAGAATTTTACTAATGAAAAAGTTAATTTAACTTACAAACTAACTACCAATAAGGACATAGATAATGATCAAAGCTTATTACCATATTTTGAAGTTACAGTAATTTTACCAAATGGGACTTCTATTACTAAAGACATTAGAAATACTGTTATTAGTTACTTACTAAATCCAAGTAATAATACTTTTGATATGATTGCAGTATCAGATGATGAAAATATTTCTTTAACAATCAATATGGCAAAAAATGAATCTCCTGATAAACCTGTAGGTCCTGATAAACCTGTAAACCCAGTTAAACCATCTGAATCAGATTCAAATAGAACTAAAGATGGTCAAAATCAATCTTCTGATTTGAATGATGCTGGAGCTAAAATGAAAAACACTGGTTTACCAATTTTAGCAGTATTAATAGTTTTATTAGCTATTATGGGAATGAGTTTTAGAAAAAATAAGTAAATTAAGATCTTCATCCTAATTCCATTATAGTATATTAAACAAAAAATTATTTTTAATATTATTTTTTATTTTTATTATTTTTATTATTTTTATTATTTTTTTATTCTTATTATCCTTGATTAATTTTTATTATTTTTAATTAAAAATTTTATTACTTTATTATGTTTAATTTATGGATATATTGTTTATTATGGATATATTGTTTATGATTATTTTTATGAAAATTATAAATTTTTTATAATATGACAATTAATATAAGTATTAGTATTAATTTTTTATAACTATTAATTATTATAAAATATTACTTTTATATTTATATATCAATAATTTCTAAAAATAGACTTTAAATATAGTTTCAAAAATGATAATTTTATTTAAGTAAGATTATATATATTATATTTTATATTAAAAAGGAAATAGAAAAAAGATTTTACTCAATTTTCAGGAGAATTTGTAAAATTATTACCTGCATGATTATAATATAAATGATTATTATAATCATTAATTTTATTATAAGTATTGATTATTATAATCATTGATTTTATTATAAATATTGGTATTATAAGAATTGATTTTATTATAATTATTGTTTTATAGGATGATCATTATTATAAAGTGTTTAATATTGTAGATAATTTGTTAGAATAATAAACAATTTTTTAAAAAAGAGATATTATGAAAGAATTTAAAATATCATCAGATTATAAACCATTAGGAGATCAACCAAAAGCTATTAAATCAATTTCTAGTGGAATTAAAAAGGGTCTTCATGAGCAAACTTTGCTTGGGGTAACTGGATCTGGAAAAACATTTACTATGGCAAATGTTATTCAAGAAGTCCAAAAACCAACTCTTGTCATATCTCATAATAAAACATTAGCTGCACAGCTTTATGAAGAGTTTAAAGAGTTTTTCCCAGATAATGCAGTTGAATATTTTGTAAGTTATTATGATTATTATCAACCAGAAGCATATGTCCCACGGACAGATACATTTATTGATAAAGAAGCTTCAATAAATGATGAAATAGATAGAATGCGTCATTCTGCCACACAATCATTACTTTCTAGGGATGATGTTATTGTAGTTTCAAGTGTTTCATGTATATATGGTATAGGATCTCCAGAAGATTATGGAGAATTTGCACTTTCAATTTCAAGAGGCGATATATATGATAGGGGAGAAATTCTTAGTCGTTTAATCCATATGCAATATGAAAGAAATGATATTGAATTTGGCACTGGTCAATTTAGAGTTAGAGGAGATGTGATTGAAGTCAACCCTGTTCATGGAACACCCCCAATTCGTATTGAGCTATTTGGTGATGAAATTGATTCTATTTCTATTGTAGATAAGGTTACTGGTAAAAGAATTGAGAATCTTGAAAGATATACTCTTTTTCCAGCAAAGCATTTTGTTGTTGCTGATGAAAAAATGGAAAAAGCTCTTAAAGATATTACAGAAGAGCTTGATTCTAGGTTAAATGAACTTAAAATTCAAAATAAATTAGTTGAAGCTCAGCGTCTTGAGCAAAGAACACGTTTTGACCTTGAAATGTTAAGTGAAATGGGTTATTGTCCTGGAGTTGAAAATTACTCTCTACATCTTTCTGGAAGAAAATGGGGTGAAATGCCATATACTTTGTTAAAATATTTTCCAGATGACTTTTTAACAATAATTGATGAGTCTCATGTTACTGTTCCGCAAATTAGGGGCATGTATAATGGAGATAGAGCTAGAAAAGAAACGCTTGTTGAACATGGTTTTAGACTTCCTTCAGCTATGGAAAACCGTCCATTCAGATTTGATGAGTTTGAGAAGTCTGTTAATAAAGTTCTTTATGTTTCAGCTACTCCTGGTAATTATGAGATGAGTAGAAGTTTAAATGTTGTTGAGCAGATTATTCGTCCAACTGGCCTTGTTGATCCTGAAGTTATAATTAGACCAGCTAAGAATCAAGTTGAAGACTTACTTGGTGAAGTTAGAAAAAGAATTGAGAAAAATCAAAGAATTTTAATTACAACACTTACTAAAAGAATGGCTGAAGATTTAACTGATTATTATGCTAAAATTGGTATTAAAGTTAGGTATTTACATTCAGAAATTGATACTTTAGAAAGAATTGAGATTATTGATGATTTAAGAAGAGGAGAATTTGATTGTCTTGTTGGTGTAAATTTACTTAGAGAAGGTTTAGATTTACCTGAAGTTTCTCTTGTTGGTATTCTTGATGCTGATAAAGAAGGATTCCTTAGATCTGAAACATCTCTTATTCAAACTATTGGGAGAGCAGCAAGAAATGTAGATGGTCAAGTATTTATGTATGCTGATGAAATTACAGATTCAATTAAAAATTCAGTTGATATTACAAACAAAAGGCGGAAACTTCAACTGGCTTATAATGAAAAACATAATATTAAACCTAAATCAACCTATAGGTCACTTAAAGCTAAAAAAGAAGAAATTAAAAAGTATGATAAAACAGCTACTGATATTAAGAAAATGCCAAAAGACGAGCTTAGAATGCTTATAAATGATTTAGAAGAAGATATGAAAACTGCTGCTTCTGAATTAGATTTCGAACGAGCAGCTAAATTAAGAGATCAGTTGATAGTAATAAAAGGAATAAAGAAATAGCTTATGAATAAACTTTTATAAATTTTATAAATTTTATAAGTTTTATAAGTTTTATAATTTTTTAATAGCTTTTATAATCATATAAAATTCATTTAATTATTTTTGATTAAGTTTTTTTTTATTTAATAATATTACTGTTCATATGCTACCTCAATATTAATAGATTATAAAAACAAATAAAATTAATATAAATTAATATAAATTAATATAAATTAAAATAAATTAACTAGATTAAAATAACTAAACATAAAATATTATAAAAATCAGAGAGTCTATATTTTATATATTATAAACTATTAGTAGAAAACTTTATATTGTTTGTAAGATATAATATTAATTCTACTTATGTATATTATTTATATAATTTATATACATTTAAGTAAATATAGTTTATTTTTTTTAAAAGGCTTTTTTATATTAAATTATCAATATAATAGTTAATATAATGGTATATAAGAGTATATAAGAATACTATGCTTAATATTGGACTAAAAATATACTTTCACAATATCTACTATTATTTTTTAAAATTTAATAAAGATTATGATTTTATAGATAAAATATTTAGAATTATTTAATATTTAAGAATATTATTGAATTATACAATATTTGAATATTATTAAATCATATAATATTTAGAAATATCACTGAATTATTTGTTATTTATGATTATATTATATTTAAGGTTATTATTAGGATTCAATAGGAAAATAATGTTAATAGGAATTAAGGAGAACTATTATGAATAAAGATCCAAATAAACGAGAGATTATTTTAAAAGGTGCAAGAGAGCACAATCTTCAAAATCTAGATATAACTATTCCTCGTGATAAATTTGTCGTTATCACTGGTTTAAGTGGTTCTGGAAAGTCATCTCTTGCTTTTGATACTATTTACGCTGAAGGACAGCGTAGATATGTTGAATCATTATCTGCATATGCAAGACAATTTTTAGGACAAATGAAAAAGCCTGAAATTGATTATATTGAAGGCTTATCTCCTGCTATATCAATAGATCAAAAAACTACAAAGATGAATCCTCGTTCTACAGTTGGTACAATCACTGAAATATATGATTATTTACGTCTTTTATATGCAAGAATCGGTACTCCACATTGTTATAAATGCGGAAAAGAAATTTCTCCACAAACTGTAGGGCAAATCGTTGAAAATATCACTGAAGAGGGATATGATAGTCCCAAAGTTAAGATTCAAGTCTTAGGGCCTATTATTAAAAGTAGAAAAGGAGAACATAAAAAAGTTTTTGAAAACCTTAGGAATAAAGGATTTGTAAGAGTTAGAGTTGATGGAGATATAAAAAATCTTGAAGATGATATTAAATTAAATAAAAATACCAAACATACAATTGAAGTAGTAGTTGATAGGCTTGTACTTAGAGAAGATATTGAATTTCAAAGGAGATTAGCTGATTCTATAGAAACTGCTCTTGAATTTGGTGAGGGTATTGTAAATATACTTTTTGATAAAGAAGTAAATTCTGAAAATAAGGAATATGAAAATGTATATTCTGAACACTTTGCATGTGTTGATTGTGGAATAAACTTTGAGGAGTTAACTCCAAGAATGTTTTCTTTTAATAGTCCTCAAGGTGCATGTCCAGAATGTAATGGTATTGGAAGTAAAATGGAAATGGATCCTGATTTAATAGTTTCAAATCCAAAACTATCTTTAAATGAAGGAGCTGTTGTTCCATGGAGTAGATCAAAAGGTAATAAGGATAATTATTATCATCAAATGTTATCTGCAGTAGCTGAACATTTAGGTTTTTCAATGGATACACCTTTTAAAGATTTGAAAAAAGAGGAACAAAATGCAATTCTTTATGGAACCAATGAAAAGATTGGTTTTAATTTTAAACGTAGAAACAAATCATATAGGGTGAATAGGAAATTTGAAGGTGTAATTAATAGAATGGAAAGACATTATTTAGAAACAAAATCCAATTATTCTCGTTCTTATATTTCTAAATTCATGAGTGATCATAATTGTCATGTTTGTGATGGAAAAAGGCTTCGTCCTGAAGCTTTATCAGTAACAGTTGCTGATAAATCAATTTATGATGTTGTATCAATGCCTATTAAAGATTGTTATGATTTTTTCAATAGTATTGAACTTAATGAAAGAGAATTGTTTATTGCTAAAGAAGTTTTAAAAGAGATTAAAGAACGATTAAAGTTTTTAGTTGATGTTGGGCTTGATTATATAACTATGGAAAGATCTTCTGGAACTTTATCTGGTGGTGAAGCTCAAAGGATTAGATTAGCAACTCAAATTGGGTCTGGTTTAGTAGGAGTATTATATATTTTAGATGAGCCAAGTATTGGTCTTCATCAAAGAGATAATGTTAAGCTAATTGAAACATTAAATAGACTTAAGAGTATTGGTAACACTTTAGTTGTAGTTGAGCATGATGAAGAAACAATTCTCTCTGCAGATCATGTTGTAGATATAGGTCCTGGTGCTGGAGAACATGGTGGTAAAATCGTTGCTCAAGGTACCCCAAGTGAGATAATGGATTCTCCAGATTCTATCACTGGTAAATACTTATCTAGAAAAGAGATAATTCCAATTAATAGTACTAGAAGGATAGGAAATGGTAAATTTATTTCAATAAAAGGTGCTAAAGAAAATAATCTTAAAAATTTAGATGTTGATATTCCTTTAGGATTATTTACTTGTGTTACTGGTGTTTCTGGTTCTGGTAAAAGTTCTTTGATAAATCAAGTTCTTTATAAAGGGTTGAATGGTGTTATTAATAGGAAACAGACTTTTGCTGGAAAATATGATAGTATTGATGGTGCTGAAAACATTGATAAAATAATTATCATCGATCAAACACCTATTGGAAGAACTCCTAGATCTAATCCTGCAACTTACACTGGACTTTTTACTTATATAAGGGAATTATTTGCAGAAACTCCTGAGGCTAAAGCTAGAGGATATAAACCTGGAAGGTTTAGTTTTAATGTTAAAGGTGGCCGTTGTGAAGCTTGTTCTGGTGATGGAATTATTCAGATTGAAATGCACTTTTTAGCAGATGTTTATGTTCCTTGTGAAGTTTGTAAAGGAAAGAGATATAATGATGAGACTCTTGATATAAGATATAAAGGTAAAAATATTTATGAAGTTCTTGAAATGACAGTAGAAGAAGCTCTTGAATTCTTTGAAAATATTCCCAAAATAAAAAAGAAGCTTCAAACTTTATATGATGTAGGTTTAGGATATATAAAAATTGGACAAGCAGCTACAACTTTATCTGGTGGTGAAGCTCAAAGAATTAAACTTGCAAAAGAACTATCTAAACAAAGTACTGGAAAAACATTGTATATTCTTGATGAACCAACTACTGGTCTTCATTTTGCAGATATTAAAAAATTACTTGATGTTCTTGGAAGATTAACTGATTCTGGCAATTCAGTTGTTGTTATTGAGCATAACCTTGATGTAATTAAAACTGCTGACCATATTATTGATTTAGGTCCAGAAGGTGGGGACGGTGGCGGTGAAATCGTAGCGACTGGAACTCCTGAAGAAATAGCTAAATCAGGAACTTATACTGGAGATTTCTTAAAAGAGATTTTAAAAGATAATATAACTCCTTTAGCTAAAGAATTAGTTAAAGAAAATTGTGGAAAATAGTATATATTCAATATTTTTCATATTTCACATTTTTTATTTTCATATTTTTATTTTTTATTTTTTTATTTTTCATATTATATTCCATATTTTTTATATTCAATATTTTCTTATTCTTTTCTTATTTTTTTCTTATTTTTTCCTATAGTTCTTGAATCAGTATTCAGATTGAAATAAATAATTATAAATACTAAAAATATATATAAATTCTTATTAGAATAATAAAAATAGATTTTAATTAGAATGTTAATATTTTTCATTAATATGATTATTATCAAGATATTTAATATATATTAGATATATATTAATTTTTGGTTTATATTAAATTATTAAATAATTTAGTAAGAAATATAAAAATTATATTAATTTTTAATTATTATTTTTTAATTTTATTTATGGTTAAGGATGTTATTATGGTATCAAGCAAAATTTTAGAACCTTTACTTATATTTCTCCGTGGATTATTCATGGGATCAGCTGATATTATTCCTGGGGTTTCTGGCGGAACTATAGCATTAATTACAGGAATATATGAAAGACTTGTTCATGCAATTGGAAAATTGAGGTTTTCTTTTATAAAACCTCTTTTAAAATTAGATTTTTCAGAGTTCATACGACTCTGCAAAGAAGAAATTGATTATGAATTATTCATACCTCTTTTACTTGGCATAGCTATTGCTATGTTAACATTATCCAAGGTAATTGGATTTTTATTAGATTATTATCCTGAATTTACATTTGCATTCTTTTTAGGTTTGATTCTTGCTTCTTCTTATGTTTTGTACACAAGAGTGGTACATTTTTCACCTAAAATAATCATTATTTCTGTGATAGGGTTTTTACTATCATTTATCTTTGTTGGATTAAACCCAATAGCAGCTAATCATTCTTTACCTATATTATTTTTTTCAGGTATGATAGCTATATGTGCTATGATACTTCCAGGTATTTCAGGAGCTTTTATTCTTTTACTTTTAGGTCAATATCATTATATGTTAAATGCTTTAAATACATTTAATATTGTTGAGATTGTTACATTTTGTGCAGGTGCATTGATAGGGATATTGGGGTTTTCAAAGGTATTAGATTATTTATTACAGCATCATGAAGAGATAACTCTTGCACTTTTAATTGGAGTTATGGTTGGAACACTTAGAATTCCATTTGATCAAATAACAGCTAATATTGGAGGTTCTCTTTTTGAACTATTAATTTGTGCTGTTTTGATAATTTTAGGATTTGCTTTAATTGTTTTACTTGAAATGAAGTTTAAATACATTGAATAATATTTAAATTATGTTTTAATGGTTTAAATTTATTCTAATGAGTTTTATTCATTTTTTACTTATTTTTATTAATTTTACAATATTTTTTATCGATTTAATACAATTTATATGAATTTAAACTTTAAAAAATTTATTTAATAATACTTATCTATATTTTATTATAAAATTATTATTTAATTTATTATTTTTATTATTTATTTTATTATAAAAATTTATATAAAAATTAATACTTTTTAGATAAAATTTAATACTTTTTAGATAAAATTTAATACTTTTTTTTAATAAAAAATTTTAGTATTATTTATTACTATTTTTAATAATTTTAATACTTTTTTTCAATAACAGTATTTTATTGATTTTTTTGATTATTACTAAAAATATAAATAGTATTATTTAATTAGTATTACTTTTTAGATTAATTTTATTAAAAATTTTGAAAAAAATATTAAAAATTAAGAACATTGATTTAATTATTACTATTAAGGTAAATTTTATTATTTGATATTATTTTTTTATTATGATAATTTTTTTATTATGATAATTATTTAATTAAATAATATTATTAATTTCAAGATTTTCAGGATTTTCAAGCTATATACGATAAATGTATAATAAAAAACAATTAAAAAACAGTTATAATTTAATTTTTAACTTTTCCCATAAGTTTTTGTTAATTTTAGGAGTATTAGAGATTAATTGATAGATATTTAAGAAATTAATAGAGGAATTTTTATTTAAAGGGATTAAATTACCATGAGAATATTCAAAAATCATTATATCTTGTGTTATTTTAATTTTACCATTTTTTTTAATTTTAATATCATTAAATAAGTTTAATAATAGATTATATTGATTCAGTATATCATGTTTTTCTTGACTTTCAAGTAACCGATAATTGATATTTTCATCTAGTTTACTAATATTAGAACTAACTGTATCTATACAATATTTTATTGCTGTTTTATTGTATGGATAAAAGAAATTTTCATTAGGTATTCTCTTAAATATAGCTATTTTTTGATTACTTGCTTCCACGGTGTTTTGGATTTCATAATCAATTTTAACATCAAGATCTTCTTTTATTTTTTTTGTTTTTCCTAACAGCTTATTTCTATCCATAAATATTCCCTCTTTAGGCTATATAATATTTTTTATTATATATCTATTATATTTATTCTATATTTATAAAATATTTTTAATTAGGATTATATATG
>NZ_JXMW01000017.1 GCF_002072215.1 Methanobrevibacter arboriphilus JCM 13429 = DSM 1125 | reverse complement strand
GTTCTATTAATATTAGATTTCTATTTATTAATACATGTTCATATCTAATTAATAAAAATATAAATAAATATATTAATAGAAAAATTAATAAAAGTATTAATAATTATTTTAATAATCATATTAATAAATGTATTACTATAATTATTAAAGAAATTGCTATGACCAATAAAGATATGAAAAAGCTAATTTTATTTATAAAAAAGCAGAAAAATCCTTTAAAGTTTTATAGAAACTTTTATATACCATTGTACTGATATTAATTATATTACTTTAAAATAGTGAATATTCACTATCTAATTTAAAGTATATTTATCTCTTTATATATTATCCCAACTTTAGACTTTTTATATTAAATTTTTATAATTTTCAGAATAGCTATCTCTTTAAATGATATAAAAGCATTATAAAAATATGTTACTATTAAATAATTATAAAAATATTAATTAAAAAGCTATAAAAATATTAATTAGAGTTTAAATCTATAATGGAATGAATAAGGTGAAAAAATGACAGATTTACCAAAAGCAACTGTAAAACGAATGATAAAAGAAGTAAATGATGAATTATTAATAAGTAATGATGGACTTACTCAGATTATAGAAGAAACAACAGAATTTATTAAAAAATTAACAGAAGAATCTTTTAAAAGTGCTAAATCTAACAAGCGAAAAACTATTAAAACAGGGGATGTTACTAATGCTAAAAAGCATTTTTACTATATAAGTTAACAATCTTTTCTATAACATATATACTTGCTTTATACTTATCCTATAATTATTTTACTTCTTTTTAACTTTTCATAGGGATTATGTTATTAAAATTTTTTATTATTTATAAAAATTTTTTATTTTTATAAGTTTAAAAATGAAGTTTTTATTATGAATAATTCTAATAATTTCAATAATTCTACAACAAATTCTATTAATAAATAATATTAAAACTAATATTAAAACTAATAGAATACTTTATATAAAACTTGATTAAATATATTATTAATCTAATTATGTTACTTATATTAACTACATTTTTGTAAATTGAAGTTTATATAAAGCCCTAATAAACATGTGTAAAAACATAGTATTAGATGTAAATACATAATATTAAATGTAAAAACATAGTATTAGGTGTAAATACATAGTATTAATCAATATTAGATTTATAAAAGATTATAAAAGGAAAATACTTTTAATTAAAAATATTTTAAATTAAATATAACTTTAAATTAAATTTAACTTTAAATGAAATATATTTTTAATTAAATATTGACCCTTACAATAATTTTAACAAATATTATATCCTATATGTGGAGGAAAATTAATGTCAAAGAAAGTTGTTGAAGTAAAAACTTTAAAAGTAGGAAAATATGTAGTATTAGATGGAGAAGCTTCTAAAATAACCAGTTTATCAACTTCATCTCCTGGAAAACACGGAGCAGCTAAAGCAAGGCTTGAAGCTGTTGGTATTTTTGATAACCAAAAAAGAAGTATTGTTAAACCAGTAGATACTAAAATTGATATTCCAATTATTGACAAAAGAGTTGGACAAGTATTATCTATCATGGGTAGCGATGTTCAATTAATGGATATGGAAAATTATGAAACTCTCGAACTTCCTATACCTGAAGAAATAAGAGATCAGATTGTTGAAGGTGCAGAAGTAGATTATATCACTGCATTAGGAAACATGAAAATAATGAGAGTTAAATAGATAAATATCAAAATTTATCTAATAATTCTTTCTTATTTATTATCTTAATATTTATTATCTTAATATAAATTTTTAAACCTATTATTTTTAGATTATTAATAAAATAACTCATTAAAATCTAGTATTATCCAAATAACATACTATTTTTACTTATTTTTTCAATTATTAAATAAATAATTATAATATAAATAAAGAATATTAAATAAATAAAGAATTATATTAATATTAAAGATTTATAATTAATATTAAAGATTATGTTAATATTGAAGATTATATAATAATATTAATTATATCAATAAATTTTATGATATCAATAAATTTTAACTATATTTATTTTAAAATACTTAAAGGTGAGAGGTATTATGCTTTTTAACACTTACAAGCCATGGAAATTTGCTTTTTCACAAGAAACAGAAAATTTAAAAGAAGCTAAAGAATATAGCTGGGGAATAATTGGAGTTCCATTTGACAGCACTAGTTCTTATGGTCCTGGCTCAAGATTTGGTCCAACAACAGTTAGAGAAGCATCATACAGCTTTGAAAAATATAATATAACCTTTAAAAGTAATCTTGATGCGATTTTCTATGATTTTGGAAATATAAATGTTATATATGGAAATTGTAAGGAAACAATTAAAATTCTTGAAGACACAATATCTGACCTTGTTGAGCATAACATAAAACCAATAACTATTGGAGGAGAGCATAGTGTTAGCTTAGCTCCAATTAAAGCACTTTCAAAGAAGTATGATATTGAAGATATTACTATCATACATCTTGATGCACACATGGATATTATAGATGAATATCAAGGTGAAAAATGTTCTCATGCTACAATAATGAAAAGAGTGCATGATTTAAATCCAAAAGAAATAATTGAAATAGGAATTAGATCAGCTAGTCTTGAAGAAAAAGAGTTTGTTGATAGAACAGAAAATGTAACTATTTTTACTGCAAATGATACAAAAGAAAAATTTGAAAATATTAAAGATAAAATCAATCAAATTAATGAAGATGAACCAGTTTACCTAAGTATTGATATGGATGTTTTAGACCCATTATATGCTCCAGAAGTAGGAAATCCAATCCCCAATGGAATTTCACCAGAGATAATTGAAAATATATTGAAAATATTAGCTAATAATAATATAATTGGTTTTGACTTAGTGGAAGTAGCTACTAGCAAACTTGGAGATCCAACAGCAGTAACAGGATCTAAAATAATCTATGATTTTTTATCTTTGAATAAATAATAAGTTTTAATCCAATTAAGATACTAATAAATATTCAATGAAATTTTAATTATTAGCTTAAGTATTTAAGTGATTTAAGCCCTTTTAAAAAATAATTTTTATTTAAAAATTTATCTGTTTTTTTCAGATCTTGCAAAAAAGAATGTTCCTATCATTAGACAGATTACTGTCAATAGAAGTATTGCAGCAAAATTGATTATTGGATCAAAAATTGGTGTTTCAACACCTGTAACACCTCTTACTAAATCTATACAATATGTCATTGGCATAATACGGCTTAAAGAAAGTAATATCATATTAGATTCATTTATAGGAATAATTGCACCTGATAAAAATATTTGAGGCATTATTATTATCATCATTGCGAAATTCGCTGTTTTTGGATTTTTAATTAATCCCATTAAAATCATTGACATAGCACCAGCTGCAAAGCATATAAGTGGTGAAAGTGCTAAGATTAATAATAATTGGTCTAGTGGAAGATATATATTCATAATCAGTCCAACAATAAGTGTTCCTATCATACTGACTATAGCTACAAATGTAGAACCAAGTATTTTTCCTATAACAAGTGAATAACGTGAAATAGGCGATACTAACATTTCTTGAGTGAAATCTGTTTCATGATCATCTACAAGTGATGTCATCCCTAAGATTGTCACCATAAACAACATAGTAACAAGCATTCCCACAAGCATAAATTCACCAAGATTCGCACCTCCTACTATACCCATCATATTGCCACCAATCATACCCATCATAAAAAGTGGCATGATAAGTGTAACAATAAGCATAGAGGGAGATTTGAAAAATACTGTAATATCTCGTGCTACTACAGCAATAATTGAATTTAATTCTCTCAAAATATCTGACTTTCTATGATTTAAATTTTCGTTCATATTTCTCATGCCTCTATTTTATCTTTTTTATTTAAGAATTCAATGTATGCGTCTTCTAACATTGGCTCATGGATTTTTATTACACTTAGTTCTGTTTTTAATTGTGCAAAGATTTTTTGTGGTGATTTACTATAGGGAACTATTATATTTTTATCTATAATGAAAGGTATATCCAGTTCTGAAAGCTCTCTTATCAATGCATCTCGATTTTCTGCATCTATAATAAGTTGTGTTTTAAGTAAACTTTTTTTCAACTTTTCTGGAGAAGAACATGTAGCAATTTTACCATTGTTTATAATGCAAACATTATCAGCATTTTCTGCTTCATCAATGTAATGGGTTGTAAGAAAAATAGTAATACCAAATTGATCACGGATTTCATTAATATATTTCCATAAACTCCTACGACTTTCTGCATCTAATCCTTGCGTTGGTTCATCAAGGAATAAAACATCTGGTGTATGAATTAAGCTACGCATGATTTCAAGTTTTCTTTGCATTCCTCCTGACAAATTTTTTACAGGATTAAATAATGCATCAACATCAATATCCACAACTTTAGCAAGTTCCATTACTTTGTCACGATAGGTTTTTGGCATTAATTTAAAAGTAGGCCTATAAGTGAACATACCATAGAGACATGCATGAAAACGGATGTTTTCCTCTGCTGTAAGTTGTTTGTCAAGGCTAGGTTTTTGAAATATAATGCCTATTTTTTTCCGAATTTCTCTATCTTCATTATCTAGGTCAAATCCTGCGATTTTTACTATTCCAGATGTTTTTCCAAGTGTAGTGGTAAGTATTGAAATTGTTGTTGTTTTTCCAGCACCATTAGGACCTAAGAAAGCAAAAAATTCGCCTTTTTTAACTGAAAAACTTATATTGTCAATTGATAATTTTTTAGCACCTTTATAATTTTTAACTAAATTCTTTACTTCTATTACATTATCTGTCATGCCTCTTACCTCCAAAGCCTTTAAATTTATGATGATTGTGATGTGAAGAATCTTTATTATGAAAGCCCCAAAATCCTCTGAATAAATTATGATGTTGGTTTTCATGTTTTTCAAAGAAACGTTTTCTGAAAAATGTGATGTAATCATCCTCATCTAACTCATTTTCAATGTTTTTAATTATTATTTCTATGTAATTTAGGAGATTGTCTTGTTCTTCCTCAGTCAAACAGTCAAAAAGTTCTTCTACATAGTTATAATCCATTTCATCATTTTCTTCTGGAGTAGCTTCACGTCCTGCATCTGTTAATTTTATAACAAAAGAACGACGATCTTTTTTTGATTGTTCACGAATGATATATCCCTTTTTTTCAAGTTTATTAAGAAGTTCAGCCAATGCTTGTGTACTTATGTCAAGTAAATATCCAAGTTCTTTTTGCATTATTTCTGGTTGCATTTTCAAAAGAGCAAGGACCCTTCCCTGTCCCTTATATGGATTAATATCTTTATTCCTATATGTCTGTTGCATTTGATGTCTATATAAATGACCATATAAATGCATTAACTGCATAAACTGCGTTGCTAATTGTTTTCTTTTATTACTCATAATCATCACACTTCTTTTTAGTCAAATCTTTTAATTATACAGTAAAGTATACTATTAGTTTGACAAGTATATAATTATATTATCAAGTACTTAAGTATTTTGGTAAGGTCTGATCGATATACAAAAATAATTTTTATTATAATTTTGTTTGTTTTCTTAATTTTATATTAAAAATTAGTTTTAACCTTCATTAAATCGTTTAAAAAAAGGATTTTTTTAATTAAATATTAATTTATTTAGTGAATTCATTAATGAGAATTTTAAATTAATGAGAATTTTAATAGACTTTAAAAAAAATAATGTTATCAATGAAAAATGTTGGCAATGATAATTGTTGTCAACGACAACATTTATATATTATAAAAGTCATATATTACATTTTCTTTATTTCATTCGTAAAATAACAAATAAAAATTTCAGAGTTTTAAAATGCAAAAAATTAAAGATATGGATAATATGAGTTATTATTTAAATTGCTATATTTTAATCCTTAATAAAGCTCATCAAGCATTCATAAATCCTTATTTAAAAGAAAAGGATATTAGCTATAATCAATATGGATTGATTTTACATATTTATCATGATGAAGGTTCTATTCAAGGAAATATAGCTTCAGCCTGTGGAACTGATAAATGTGGAGCATCTAGATCCCTTAGAATATTAGAAGATAAAAAATTAATTATTAAAAAAATTGATGAAAATAATAGACGTTCTTACAAGCTATTTTTAACAGAAAAAGGTAAAAAAATAGTTGAAGATATGATTGAAAAGGAAATCCAATGGGAAGATCATATTTGTAAAAAGATGAACATTGAAAAAGATGAACTTTTTAAAATGTTAAATAAAGCTTGTATTAGTTCTTTAGAATTAATAAGTCTTTAGAATTAATATTTTTAGAATTAATAGAAATAATAGTTGATATGATAAAATGAAAGACATAGAATTTAAACCAATATCTTTATCAGATAAACCTATATTTGATGATTATTTTAATAAAACTAATTTCAATAATGCTGAAAAGAATTTTTCTAATCTTTTCATGTGGAGAAAGACCTATGAATATGAATATGCAATAATTAACGATTGTTTATGTATAAAAGGTAAATTAAGAGATAGTAAAAAACCATTTTGTCATTTTCCATATGGAGGGTGTGATATTAAAGATTCTTTATCTTTAATAAAAGAAGTTTTTAAAAAAGAAGGAGATACTTTAATCATTAAACCATTACTTCCTGAAATGAAAAAATGTTTAGAAAAAACCTTAGAAGATTTTACATTAATAGAAGATAGAGATTCATTTGATTATATTTATAAATCTAACAAACTAATTACATTATCTGGTTCTAAATTACGTAATAAGCGTAGATGGCTTAAAAAATTCAGAGAAAATTATGATTATACTTATGAAGAGATTAATTCAAATAATTTGATTGAAGCAAAAGAATTTACTATAAATATTATTAAAAATTCTAACAATGATACAGATGAAATTATAGCTATGGAAGAAATGTTTGATAATCTATTTGAATTAGATATTAAAGGATGTATTATTCGAATTGATGGCAAAATTGTTGGAATATCTACTGGAGAAGAATTAACTAAAGATACTGTCGTTATCCATTGCGAAAGAGCTGACACTAACTTTGAAGGAATATATAATTGTATTAACCAAGAATTCTGCGAAAAACAATGGTCAAACTATGAATTTATTAACCGTGAAGAAGATCTGGGAATTGAAGGTTTAAGACAGGCAAAATTAACCTACCGTCCAGATTTATTATTATCTAAATATATCGCTAAAATAGAGGTTTAATCATGATTTATGTTAATAAATTAGATGGCGATAGAATATTTCTAAGCTTAAGTCAAAAAGAAGATTTAAGCTTATATAATGATTGGTTAAATGATTCTGAGATTAATTTAACATTTGGTAGGAGCCATATTGTTTTTAATGAAGAAAAACAAGCTAAATATATTGAAGATTATAATAATAGTGATGATAAATTCTTCTTCGTTATAGTAAAAAAAGGAAACACTTCTGAAGATGAGCAAGCTATTGGAATTGGATTATTATATGATGTAGACTTTGTTCATGGAAAAGCTACTTTAGGCCTTTTATTAGATAAATCTTTCCAATCAGAAGGTTATGGTAAAGAATCTACTAATTTGCTTCTTGAGTTTGCTTTCAATATTTTAAATTTAAATAATGTTATGTTATATGCTATTGATTTCAATGAAAAAGCTATAGCTATGTATGAAAATATTGGATTTAAAATAATTGGGCATCGAAGAAAAGCTTATCATATAAATAATAAAGTTTATGACGAAGTATATATGGATATATTGAAAAAAGAATTTAATGAAAGAAACAGTTCTTTAAAATATGAAAATGAATACCTTTCATAAAAACACATCTTATTCCTTAAAACATTGAAAAATTATTTAAAACTAGTTTGTAAAGAAATAAAAGGAGAAAAAGAACAAAGGATCAGGAAATAAATAAAAAAATAAAAACAGCTGAAAAATAAAATTAAAAAACTTAAAAACAATAAATATAACCAATAAAAAAACTAAATATTCCCAATCTAATAAAATCGAGAGTTCAAATCCCTCCAAGTCCGTTTATTTTCTTACTATTTTTTTACTGCTGTCATTGCAATTAATGTTATTTGATTTTGTGCATCTGCATCCAAAAATTCAACATCATCAAATCCAATTTCTTCTTTTTGAGATGAAAAATGTTCTCTTGCCCAGTGTGCAAAAGGATACCAAATTTCCTTTGCATCAGGAATATTATAACAAGAACTAATATTAACAATTCCTGTTTTTTCCCACAAATTTTTCCACCAATCAGCACTATGGAATGAAAACATATCTTCATACCAAAATGATTTATGGGTTTCAGGATAACCATTTTTAAATTCTTGCATTAAACCTGGACAAACAATTCCAAATTGCCCTCCTGACTTTACTAATTTTGAAAAAGTAGTTGGAAAATATATCTCATCTGCACCGAAATACTGATAACTATCAATAGCTATTGCTGCATCAAAAAAACCTTCAGCATATGGAAGACTATGAGCTTCTGCTTTAATTGGAAACACTCTATCAGATACCCCTGCCTCTTTAAATCTTTCAAAATTTTCAGTTGGATCAATCCATAAATCATTGGCAAATACTGTTACACCAAATTCTTTAGCTAAAAAAATAGAAGTTAAACCCTTTCCACATCCCATATCTAAAACTTTCATATCTGGTCCTAATTTCATGTTATTACATAATTCTTCTAGGAGTTGTAGAGGATTAGGCCCCATCCAATTTTCTTCAACCCATTGTGATTCATATTTTTCAGTTCTTGGATACTTATTCATTTAAATTTACTCCTAAATTTATATTATATCAAAATAATTAAGGTTATCTTTTTATTATTAGGTATTTCTTTAATCAGCTTATTATTTAAGTCTTATGAAAAAATAATCTTAGAATCTATAGTTTAAATCACTAAAAGTCCGTTTTTTAACAATTAATAATTTAAGATTATTTTTTAAATAAAAGATTATAAGTATTTATTTAAAAAATAAGTGGGTTTTTAACTAATTAAATCAAATGTAAGGAATAAATTAAAATAATTAATTGAAAAAAAGAATAAAGAAATAGGCATGATTAATATAATAATTGAGGGTTCAAATCCCTCCAAGTCCTTTTTGAATTTTCATGAAATGAATAATATTTTAGCTTTATTTTTAAATAAAACTTTATAAAATAATTAATTAAAGAATAAAACGATTAAAATTATCCAATAGCATTGATTACTTTGTAAAATCAATTGAAAGGCATGAAATATTGATTTTTGAGTTGATCTTTATTTTCTTTTTAAGAGTACATTTTATAAAATATTTTTAATTAGTCTTTTTTCTCAAACATTTACTAAATATTTTTATTAATTACATAATAAAAATTTCAATTAACTTTAAAAAAAGTAAAGTAAAATTTATATATTACTATTTAACTACATAAGTAAATAATGTTTATGCAAACACCAAACATACTAACATCTATGTAGTACTCTAATCCCCATTATACTATACACATCCATCCCCCATTATTATGAAAAAACATACTTAAAAAATAACTACACATTTAAATCATTTTTAGGAACAATAATCGCAATACTAATAATAACATATGTGATAATTTTTTAACTCAAAATCATTTAATTCCAATGAAATTATACTGAGTACTTTCAGTAAATTATACTAATAATCAATACACCTAACCAAAAACAAAAAAACTAAACCTAGCCAAAATTAAGTATATAAATCTTAAAATCAAAAGTCCAAATCCCTCCCAGCCCGTTTACTTGTTTTAACATGAAAAATAATAAAGAGATATTATATATTATAGATATATAGATTTAGATAGATATATAGATATTTAGATTTATAAAAGATTAAATACTTAATAAATTACTAATTTTTAGAATACTTCATAATAATGCAGAAGCTATTAATTAAAATACTATTTTTCAAATAAGTATTACTTTAAAGTAATGAAAATATAAGAATTAGTTATTGGAAGAAGAATATTAAAAAATAGCTATTGAAAAAATAAATTCATAAAAAAATAATATTGATTTTAATAGTGAAAGTAAATCTTTAAAATAAAGAATTAAAATAAAAAAGAAAAGGATAAAAAAATAATTATTATCTCTTCCTAACCACTACTAAACCTAAACTACTTAAAAGTATTAATAACAATACAAATACTGGAATTCCTGTTTCTTTCATAGCTGCACTTGCAACTGGGTTTTTACTTGTGTTGTTTGTATTATTATTTGGTTCTGGAGGCACAGGTGGTATTGGTGGTATTGGTGGTATTGGTTCTGTGGCTAATATTATGAATTCTTGAGTTTCATAGTCTAATGTAGTTGAGAAGTTTGAAACTTTAGAATCCAACTCAGTAGTTAGAGACTGACTATTTCTACCATCAATAGTATCAATCAAAACACCATTTTTATAAATATCTACCTCAAAGTATGGGAAATATAAACCTGCATTAGCATTATTACTTGTACCATTAAGCACAAAATAATAATTATAATCTAATAAATCCCTAATTTCTAAAGTATTATTTAAAACACTAGTATTAAGTATCATAGTATAGTAATTGCTTAGATTGAAATTTGTTACATTGATTGGATTATTTGAACCCCACCAATTATAATCAGCCGTAGAATTACCAATACTATAAATAGTTTGATTATTATTATCTATAAGTATAGAATAGCTTATATTTAAACTGGAATGTAGTCCATGATCATCGATATATATTGCTCCTCCAATTTCTGCTGTGTTATTTTTAAATGTAGATCCAATGATTTTCACATCTCCACCAGCTGAAAAGATAGCTCCACCATCTTCTGCAATATTATTTTTAAATGTTGAATTTTCAATTGTAATATTCCCATAGTTATGAATTGATCCTCCAGCATCAGCTATATTATCTGAAAAATTTGAATTATAAATAAAGAAATTTCCACTCGGACTGTTGAAAATTACTCCACCAGATTGTGCATAGTTATCGGCTGAAATACAATTATTCATTATAGCGATACCAGTATTATGTATAGCTCCTCCATCAATTGCTGCTTGATTTCCTGTTAGAATACAATTATCCATAGTAACCATACCTCGATTAAATATAGCTCCAGCCACACCAGGAGCCACACCAGGAATAGTGGGATTTGAGAAACCATCTTTTAAAGTAACATTGATTAATGTTAAACTTCCAGTACTTGTAATATTGAATAATCTATTTATATTACCTCCATCTATTATAACAGTATTTGATGGACCATTTCCTCTAATTGTCACTGATTTGTTAATTACTATATTAGTATTATCGTTTCCAGAGTAGATTCCAGGATCAAGAATTATTGTATCACTTGGATCGTTTGTTATAGCTCCATTAATCCCCCCAGCTGTAGAATTATCAATTTGCGTTTCAGCTGCAGAAACAGAAGCTATACATAAACAAAAAGTTAAAATTACTAATAACAATATAGGTATTCTTTTAAATATCACTCTTTTCACCTCCATTTTAAATTTTATAATTATAATAAAAACTATTATAAATAATACATTGATAACAATATTAGAATAACTAATGCAGTCTAGAATACATTATGCAATCTATAATATGTTAATACAATATTACTTAAAATTATTGTATTTATTACTAAATTATTATAATTACATATAATATTATGATTATTTCCATATAAAACATTACTGCTTGTTTGTATTGTTACGATTTATATTATATTGAGAATAAAAAGATTGGTTTATAATTCAATTTATTATTCGGGGGAGAATAAATTAATATTATTTATATACCAATCTTTTTATTCGAAGTCATATTATTCAGATCTAATTTTTATAAAAAAATAAATCTTAATATATTGTAACGGATATTCGTTCCAATTATGACTTATTATACTCTTGGTTTATTCATATATATAAACTTTTTTTATTTATACAAACTAAATTTTTTTATTTAAAATTTATGCATTAATAGTATAATATATAATTAATTGTTTGACATATCTAATTATCACACTTATTAGGTATATTTAATGAAAACAAAAGAAAAAATTGTTGAATCTACTTTTCTACTATCAATGGAATATAGATATGATAATGTTTCTATAAAACAAATTAAAGAAAAATCTAGAATCGCCGCTAGCTCTATTTATCACCATTACAAAAATAAAGACGCTATTCTCCCCTATGTGATACAAAAATACTTTGTAGAAAAAACCATCGAACTAAAAAAAAATATGTTTAGCTATTTCTGAAGGTATTTTTGTATTCTCTCTAATAAATAACAATATTTTAACTCTATATTTTGAAGATTTTACAAATGAAAAAGATTAATTGTTTCTTTATCCATAGTTGATATAAAAAATGATTAAATTAAATTACTTAGTGACTTTTGAGGAGCATAATAAGGGCATTAATATAAATACTATGAGAGCATATAAAAAATAGATAAAAATAAATAAAGTAAATAAAGTAAAAGTAAGAAAAAACATATTATTAAACTAATAACATTTAAAAAGCTAATAAAAAAATCACAACACAAAAAAATATAATAAAAATATTTTAAAAAAAATATAAAAAGAAAGGATAAAAAATAATTATCCTCAAAAAAATAACTATTATTTCTTCCTAACCACTACTAAGCCTAAACTAGCTAATAAAACTAATAATACTGCGATTATTGGAATACCTGTCTCTTTCATAGCAGCACTAACTGCAGCAGGACTATCATTTGAATCATTAGAATTAGTATTATTCACTGTATCTACAGGATCAATAGGGTCTACAGGATCAACAGGATCAACTGGGTCTATCGGATCAATAGGATCAATAGGATCTACAGGATCAACAGGATCAATAGGGCCTACCGGATCAACAGGATCTTCTATAGGAATTAATTCAAATTCTTCAATTAAATTCTTAATATAATCCACTTTATATATTAAAAGATCCTGAATACCAATATTCCACCCATCCCCTACCATACGGAATAAGAAATCATAAGTTTCGCTTGTCCATCTGGTAACAGTGTAATTAGAGCCATTAATCTCTTCAACAGTCACTAATTTAGTGCTATTCAATACTTTTTGTGCTTTATAATAATCTTCATATGTTACAAAAGGCAAGCTAGTATTCTGAGTAATATTCCACATACCATTTTGCAACTCATCACTAGAAGTATTATGATAATTATCAACAAAATAATCTAAAGCACCATCTCTAATAGTAATATTATTCGTTGTATTCACTTTAGTATTATCATAGATAATCCTATTTTCATCAACACAAATAGTATCATAGGTTTCATTTACCCCACTTTCATTTAAAGTAACTTTACCATTTTTATACACGCCAGAATCAGCTGCAACAGTAGTTATACTGCCTAACATCAAAACCAATAAAAAACTGGCAACAAATTTTTTATTCATAAAAATCACCCCATAAAATATTTCACAACGATCAATAATAAATGAAAACAGTTTAAAAAACAATTCCACTTATTATTGCCAAGCATATATATAGGAAAAGGACATATATAACAATATTTCAAAATTGAACATAGATTAGGCAAGAAATTTTTACAAATTATATACAAATCTATCACAAAATAAGTGTATAAATAAATCTACAAATTTAATATTATTCAAAATAAGGAAATATTTATTAACCTTTAAACAAAATATTAACATTACAGTAATAATAGTTAAAAATAAGAATATAATTTTTAAAAACTTCTAAGAATCCTAATTAGCTATAAATACATTTATAAAATGTAATCTTTATCATAAAATGTTTTAATGCTAAATTTAATTATAAATTGTCCTTATAATTACTAAAATAACTTTTTAATTACTAAAAATGTGCTTATAATTATTAAAACTGTTTTTTAAATATTATTTTACTAAAAATATATTTAATAATTATAAAGATATTTTAAAATATTTATTATTACTTATTTAGCAATACATAATAAATAATCTGGTGAAAAACATGAAAAAAATTTTACTATGGTTAATAATGGGTACGAGAGGTGGCTTAAATCGGGGAAAAATAATAAAAACATTACATAAAAGACCTTATAATGCTAATAACCTAAGTGAAAAATTAAAACTTAACTATAGGACTGTAACTCATCATTTAAAGATATTGGAGAAAAATAAAGTCGTTAATAGTGTTGGGGAAAAATATGGAAAAGTTTATATTCTTTCAGATAATATGGAAAAAAACTATACTGAGTTCAATAACATCTGGAAACAATTAGGGGAAGATTAAATTAATAAATCACATAATTAAATTAATAATTAAGTATTAAATTAAATTAGTAGCTTAATAATGATTTAAGATACTTAAATAAGGAGTAAAAAAGATGATTGGTGTACAAGAAACAATAGAAATAGTCTTAATTATTATACAAATAATTATTCTAGTCGGTCTATTCAAAATATATTATACTAATTACAGAAAAGTTAAAATTGGATTTGCAATAGGGCTCTTATTATTTACAACAATTCTTATAATGGGAAATATATTTGCTTTAGTAACACTTTTTACATCAAAAAGCTTTTTACCAATTGTTGAAAATTCAATAGAACTTGCAGGGGTTGCAGTATTATATTATATGGCAAGGAAATATTAATAAAATAAAAACATCCAAAAACTTTATAATTATATAATCTGTATTTGATTTTAGCTTTATTTATATACTGTTTATCATAGATATTACCATGACTATTAAGTGTTGTTCTATATTTAAAATATTTAGATTTTTTATAATCTGTTTTATCAGTATAGTAATTTATTCCTTTTTTCCATCCTATAGTATGAGTTATTTTTTTATTAGGAGAATTTTTAACAACATTTTTTCCAAAAACATCCTTATTATTTATTTTAACTGTATAGTAGCTTGTTTTACTTGCACTTGTAGGAGCTAAATATAATCCTATTACATATAAAAAAATTACCCCTAATATTATTATTTTTTATTATTTATAAAATCACATTCTTATCTAATAGTAGTAATCATCATAGCTATAATCATCATAATAATAGTCATCATAATAGTAATCATCATCATAGTCATAATCATCATATGAATCATCGTCATAATAATCATCATCGTAGTATGAGTCATCATAGTAATCATCATAATATGAATCATCATAGTAATCATCGTATGAAGAAAAACCATCAGAATAGCCCATTATATATCCATATAATAATGCTAAAGCTAAATAATTATTATTGTCACCACTAACTGAATTTTTTTGATTACTAACTTCTGGTAGTTTAATTATATAAGGTTTCATTAATTCAAAAGTTTCACCCATCTTAATAACAGTGTTTAGATTTTCAGAGGATAAAACTATTATTGAATAAGAACTATCACCAAATAGTACAATTGAATAGACAGTATTATTATTATTAATATTACTCATATTATAGACAGTTCCATTATAATTATGATCACTATTATTCATTTTCTTTTTTGATAGTTTATTTAATATATCTCCTTTAAATTTTGAATAAGTTTCATTTGCATAACTATTATTTGGATCTATTGATGCAACAGAAATATTCAGTTTAGGGTTTGTACTTATATAATTTAAACTTGCGTTAGTAGGGTTTATTTGAAATTCAGTACCTTTTGGAACATCTAATTTTATATTAGTATCATTGTATGATGTATAAGCTGTGATAGCCCCAAAACTCACAGCCCCTAGTACAGCTATTATAACACATGCCACTCCAATAATAATATATAACTTTTTATTATCCATAATAAAACAACCATTGTTTATATTTATTATAATATAGTTAATAAAATTTTTGAAAAGATTCGGAAAAAACAATATAAAAATGTTTCCATATTAAGCCAATTTAAACTTTCTAAATCAATAATAGTTCTCCGTTTCCTAAAAAAATTCGAAATATTAAGATATAAATAAAAAAATTTAATAGAATTATAAAAAATTATATATATTTATATGTTTATATTATTATATGGTAATTAGCCATAAAAACATATATTAGAATATATAAGAATAAAAAAGGTTGATTTAAAATGGTTGCAAAAGTGAAGACTACTTTAAATTTAAATAAAGATATCATGAAAAGTATTAAATTAATAGCTTTAAACAAAGAAACTACACAAACAAAAGTTATTAATGACTTATTAGAAAAAGCTATTGAAAATGAAGACAATATATTTAAAAAAAATCCAAAAATTAAGCCAATGAAAAAATCTAAGTTTAAAAAAGATTCTAACAAATCACTTGAGGATTTAATAGGGAGTATAAAAACAAAAAAAGAAATTGATGCAGTTGAGTTAATAAATGAAGTAAGAAAAGGAGAATAATCATGATATTTTTAGATGCTAACTTTTTAATGTCTTTATTTATTAAAACTGAAAAACATCATGATACAGCTACTAAAATATACGAAAAAATCAAAGAAGAAAAGCTTATAATATCCAATTCTATAATACTTGAAATAATGACTGTTTCAAATATTAAAATAAAAGTTTCTCCTGAAAAACTAAAAGAAATATATATTATTTTAAATAGTGATTTATTTGAAATATTTGAAGACATTGAAATATACGATGACACCATGGAAAGACTACTTAATTATCATCCAGAAAGACTATCTTTTTTTGATTGTTTGTATATGGAGTTGATGGAACAATTAGGAGTAGAAAAAATAGTAACATTTGATAAACACTTTAATAATAAGGAAATTGAAGTGATAGGAGTAGTAAACTAATTAAAAAGTTTTTATACAATGTAAAGGGCCAAACTTAATATATTTAAAAAAATAATTAGCTAATAATTGTGAGAATTCCTAAAAAATTATTTTCATATATTTAAGATTAATAATAAATAACGATTTTATAAGGACGATTTTATAAGGATTGTATAAATTTGGTCTATTAATATTTTTCTAGCTATATATGTTGTTTCACCAAAATATTTACCAAAATATTTAATTTTTTGGGTTTCAAAGTTGTTTTTATTAATTTTTTATTTATAGATGCTCCATTATATGAGTAAAATACTGTCACTTTAAATTTTTTATTTAAATTTTTTAGTAATGTGTACTTCTATTTTAACATTTTATAGTTTTTAGAACTCTTATTTTTAGTAAATCTTACTTTTATAGTCGTTTCAGCCCATCCATAATCATTTTTAGCATTATTAATATTATTAATATTATTATTAGTACTCTTAATACTACTTAGTTTCCATACTATTAAGTCAATTTTAAGCCTATAATACTATAGTATTATTATATAAACATTTTATTAATTAAAAGTAATAAGCAAAAAGTCAAAAAAAATATAATAGAAAAATGACATATCTAAAAAATAGCTGTTATTAAAATAATATTATTTTTATAGATAATTTTATAAATACTAATTAATATATTGAAAATAAGTATAGAAAATATTAATAAATTACAATTTAAATATTTCATAAAACTCATATTGGTGAATTTATGCGTATAGTAGCTGCAATTGGTGGATCCATAATAATAAAAGATTATAATTATAAGAAGTTTCAGGAGTATGCTGAAATTTTAGGGAATTTAGCTAAAGAACATGAAATTTTTGTTGTTGTTGGTGGTGGAAAGCCTGCAAGAGATTATATTCAAATTGTAAGAGACCTTGATTGTGGTGAAGCAAAGTGTGATGATATAGGTATTGAAGTTACAAGAATAAATGCTAAACTACTACTTTTATCCTTAGAAGATAAAGCCTATCAGAAAGTCCCACATAATTTCCAAGAAGCTTTAGAATATTCAGCTAGTGGAAAAATCATTGTTATGGGTGGTACTGAACCTGCACATAGTACCGATGCTGTTAGTGCAATTTTAGCTGAGTATGTTAAAGCAGATCTTTTGATAAATTTAACCTCTGTTGATGGAATGTATAATAAAGATCCGAATAAATATCCTGATGCTGAATTAATAGAAGAAATCACAGCTGATGAAATGTTGGAAGCTATTAAAGGAAAAGATGTTAAGGCTGGAACATATGAATTTTTTGATATGACTGCTATTCAAATGATAAGGCGTTCTGCACTTGAAAGCATTATAGTTAATGGAGATAATCCTGAAAACTTAGTTAAAGCTATGAATGGTGAAAAAATTGGAACTAAGATTGTTTCTAAATAATATGAGTTTAATGCATAAAGTTATTAGTAATACTAATATTAATACCAATATAAATAATAATATAAATAATAATTAGAAGAATAATAAGAATAACTAGAATAATTAAAATAGTTATAATTATAATTAATAACTATAATAATAATTAAAATAATAATTATAAGGATATGTAACTATTAATAATAAAATTAGAATTAATAAAGAATTAATAATTAGAATATAGTAATAATTAGAATATTAACTATAATAATAGCTAGAATAGTAATTAAAATAAAATATTAAAAGATCAATAGAAATACTTTCTAAAAAAAATATTAAAAATATTAAATTAACATTGGAAAAATTATAAAAAGCAAAAAATAAAAGGTGAAAAATATGACTGATATACATAAACATTGTCCTGTTTGTAATACTCCTATACCATTAGATGAAACTACTTGTTCCCCAAAATGTCAGAAAGTTTTGAGAGATAGACAAGCTCAGATGAAGAGAAGTAGAATGATTTTATTTGTTGTGATGGTTATATTCATACTAGTATTCGCATATATGATGTTTTTTAGATAATCATTAAATTCTAAATTAATCTATTATTGATTTAACAAATATTATTAATTTAATATTGATTTATTTTAAATATTGATTTAACAAATATTATTAATTTAATATTTATTTATTTTATATTAATTAATATATTGATTTAATAAATTATATTCATTAAATTAAACTATATTCAACTAATAAGTGGTGTTTAAATGTTATTATCATCTACAAATACATTAGGCAATAAAGAAATAATCGAATATCATGGTTTGGTAACAGGTGATTCTTTAATGGGTTCTAATGTTTATAAAGATTTATTTTCAGGAGTTCGTGACGTTGTAGGTGGACGAACTTCAGCTTATGAAAAAGAATTAGAAAAAGCTAGGGAATTAGCTTTAGATAGCATGGAAGATAAAGCTAAAAAACTAGGTGGAAATGCTATCATAGGACTTAAAATCTCTTATAATAATCTTGGTGGAACAATGGGAAATACAATCCTTGTTACTGCTTATGGAACAGCTGTTTCTTATAAAGATTAAAATATATATTATTAATTAAATTGTTATTAATTTACTAATTAAGATTAGATTTACTAATTAAAAATATTTATAATTAATTTATTAATTAAAACTACATTCATTATTGAAAAGATATGGATTTAAATGCCTAAAATTACATAAAATTACATAAATCTTGATTCAAATGATTTTAACTAAATATAGAAAATCTAAAATTAAAGATATAGCTTATGCTACTGTTTTTATAGCTATTGGAACTGCAATAGGAGTTATTTCACTTATATTATTCTATGCATTTGACATAGCTATATTTGGATTTAATCTTGGGTTGATTTTTTCCCCCATAATTGCAGGTTATACTGAAACCTATCTTGCAGGGAAATTTTATGGTAAAACCACTGGAGCTGTTAGTGCATTCATATTGTTCTTTATAACAGTTCTTTATGGGTTTATATATGCAAATAGTAGTCTTGGATTGAATCTAATAACAATTGGAAGTGCGGGCATTATCTTACAAGCAGCATTCCCTATTTTTATAAATTATTTTTTAATTGTAGTTCTTTTAGGTGTATTATCATATACATTAGGGTTTTTCAAGAAATTTATTGATTATATGCATATATCTTTGAAAAAATTATACTATAAAATCCTTAGAAAAGAATATGTTGAAGAAACTAGTGAAATGGATTATGATGAGGATATGGATAGAATTAATATAAATAACCTAGGAATCTTATTTTTAACCACAAATTCAGTTTCAAATATGAATATAAAAGAATTTAAAGGGATTTATGAAGGAGAAATATTAATACAAACAAAAAAATCTCTAATGAAAGATAAAAAAGCTAAAGAAAATGAAATCTTAATAAAAAACCTTGAAAAAGCAAAAGAACAAGCAATAGTGAATCTATCAAATAATGCTAAAAAAGAAGGTTGTGATGGTATTTTAGATTTAGATATTCAATATGATACTTTAAGTAGCCTTAAAGAAGATAATATTCATATCATTGCTCGCGGAACTGGTGTTGAATTATTAAAATGATAAAATTGATATTGAATTATAAAACTATGATTAGAAGACAATTAAAAGATAATTAAATGATAATTAAAAGATAATTAAATAATATTAAATTATATTAAATTATATCCTAAGCTCATCTATTAAATTCCCAATATATAAGATATTGGGTCTAATCCCAACATTTTAATACCCATATAAAATAATAAAATAGCGAAAATTTGATTTAATCTTTTTTCAGGAATCCTATATACTAATTTTGCTCCTAAATAAGCCATTGGAATTGAAAAAAGAATTATAATTCCAAAGTTAACCAAGCTAATATATCCTAATGAATAAGGCAAAGTATTAACACCAATTCCAGTGAAAATATAAGATAAAGTCCCACCTATAGCTGTTAAAGATATAAAAACAGAAGATATGGCAATCGATCTTCTTAAATTAAATCCCAATATAATAAGTAAGGGAACTAAAAATACTCCTCCACCAATCCCAAGAAGACCAGATAAAAACCCAACGATTATTCCAAATAAAATAGATAATTTTAGTTTAGGACTATAAAGACCATATCTTTCAATATTATTATCTATTTCATTAGACTCATTATTAATCATATCAAAGCTAAGTTCAGTGTTAATTTTAATATTGTTTTCACAACCCTTTTCAATATCATCTTTACAAGTATGTTCAATACTATTTTTGTTATTGTTTTCAATGTCCTTTTTAATATCCTTTTCAATATCCCTTTTAATATCTTTTTTAATGTCCTTTTTAATATCCTTTTTAATATTCTTTTTAATATTAATTTCACTATCTGTTTCACTATTCTTTTCTGATATTTTCTTATTTAAAACCATGAATATGCTTGTAAAAATAAGGAAAAAACCTAAAATACTTCCAAGTATATTAGAAGGAAGGTGTGAAGAAGTAATTCCTCCTAAAATACCTCCAAACATACCTAATATTCCTAAAATAATTCCAATATTTAGTATATTTTTTAATTCACATTGATGACTATAAGCTCCAGAAATTGCTGTTGGAATAATAATGGCTAGGCTTGTTCCAATAGATATTCTTAAGGCTAAATCATGGTCAATACCCATAGAAGTTAAAAGGAAATATTGAAGAGGTACCATTAAAAATCCCCCACCAATACCTAATAAACCAGCTAAACTCCCTGCAAAAATTCCTATGATGATTAAAAAAAATATATATTCAATTAAAAGAATAATTACACCTCTAAACAAATGTGAAAGCATCAGAATATGTAAATATTTATATCTTTATCTATATTAATTGTTTGATACTTTATATTTATAATTACTAAATTATATAAGAACTTATAAACATATATAAAATTGTAAAAATAAGAATAATTTTATAAATTAATATTATAAATTAATAAAATCATTAACAAGGTAAAAATAACAAGTAAAGAATATTAAGAATAATAAGAACAATAAAAATAGCAATAATAAAAATAAAGATAAAACTAATGATAGCTAATAAAAATAATAATCAAATTCAATAAATAAATAAAAAAAATTGAAAAGATTAAACATAAAAGATTGAAAAGATTAAATATAAAAGATTAAAAAGATTGAAAAAATTAAATATAAAAGATTAAAAAGATTGAAAAAATTAAATATAAAAAATAGATTAAATATGAAAAATTTAATTAAAAATATTAAATATAAAGAAATTAGATATAAATAGATTAAATTAAAGAGATTAAACATGAAAATAGATAAATATACTTTATTTGGAATTTTTTTTATATTTATAGCAGTATCAATCTTTTTTACAGATGTTTTTAATCCATTCATAAGACCAATTACTCATTTATTCCTAATGGGGTCTTCAAAAGGAAAAGATATACTATTTTTCTTAATATTAGGTATTTTTCTAATATTCAGCCAATTATTTGAATATAATGGCAATTTTAGAGAAAATAAATATATTAAAAAAATAATCGCTAATAAAAGTTTATCTATATTTAAACTAGAAAATAATACTTATATAAAGTTTTCAATATTTCTTGTTTTAGTTACAGCAATTTTAGGATTAATAATGGAATTAATAATAAGATCACAAATGGGAATTTCTCCATTTACAATTTTTGTAGCCATGGATCCTACACCAACAACTACGAGCATATTACATTCTCATATTTATAAGTCTGTTATTGGAGGAATTATTGGATTTATTCTCTCAAATCTATCTTTAGGAGTTCCGATAGGAGTTAATACTGGAGATTCTTTATACCAATATGTTCCAAAACTAGCCAATATAATAATAATAGTTTTACCAATTCTATTTTTATCACAATTAAGTTCAATGAAAAATCGTTTAGCCCCAAGTAGGTTAATCTTAATATTTGCATCAACTATAGGATTAATTGGAATATTTGATGGAGGATTATTCTCAGTCCCTTGTGCAGGAGCAATATATGGTATGTTACTTATCTATTTTGATGGTAATGCCTTTGATTATTATACAATTAGACTATCTAATAAATTACATATTACTAATAATGATGAAGAGTATATGGAGAAAATTAGAAATAAAGTTAACTTCTCATATAAAAGTTTTAAAAGATATATTCCTCATATTTTTTTAGCTTTAATTATATTAACAGCTATATCTATTTCAATAATTGGAACAAATACAGAAAACTATGAAATAAATATAATAAATCAAACAAGCTCATTAACTGAATTGAACAATGCTTTAAGTGATTACTCAGTAATATCAATTGAAAATAATAATAATAGTAATAATAGTAATAAGATCAATAGTAATAATATTAATAGTAATAATATTAATGCGGATAATACCAAAAATGGCAATACTGATAATATTAATAATGGCAATAATATTAATAATAAGATTAATAATAACAATGATAAAAAAACATTGATTCTTATATCTCCCAAATATAACGAGATGGAACTACTTAACAGCTTAACAAAATCACTTAAAAATCAGGGCGATGCCTTTTCTATGAGTTGGAACTTTTATTCATACATTAATTCAAATAATACGAATTTAACCAACAATGAATAGTTTAGAAACACTTAAAATAAAATATAAATTTAAATATTATATTAACATATATAATTACCTACAAACATAAAAATAGAATAAAAAGTCAGCCTAGCTAATAACTTAGCTAATAGTTATATAATTAAATACTTATTAGTAATTAATACTTATTAGAACTATTTACTATTAACTAATATTTATTATAACTACTAATTACTTATTACAATTAATATTTACCCCATAAATAATGAATTGATAAAATGAAACTAAGTATTATAATTCCTACTTACAATGAAGAGGAATATCTTCCTAACTTATTAAAAAGTATTGAATCACAAAAATTTAAGGATTATGAAGTGATTGTAGCTGATGCTAACTCTTGTGACAGTACTGTAAGAATAGCTAAAAATTATGGTTGTACTGTAGTTCAAGGAGGAATGCCTGGTGTTGGAAGAAACAATGGGGCTAAAATTGCAAAAGGAGAAATACTTTTATTTTTAGATTCTGATCTAGAATTAACTCAAAGCTATCTTATAGAGATGATTGAAGAGTTTGAAGCTAATGAATTAGACATTGGAATTACACAAATAAACCCAATATCTGAAAAAAAAAGAGATAAAATCCTTCATGACTTAGCTAACTGGTTTATGATAGCTTTTGAAAAAATAAAACCTCATGGAGCAGGTTGTTATGGAATAATATGTAAAAAAGAGTTACATGAAAAATATTCTGGTTTTAATGAAAAGCTTACATTTGGAGAAGATACAGATTATATTGAAAGAATAGCTAAAAATAACAAGTTCAAAGTTCTTAGAAATCCTATAATAAATGTATCTACTCGCAGACTTGAAGAAGAAGGATTAGGTAAGCTTGCAATGCAATATGGAAAAAGTACATTCAATGATCTTAGGGGGATTAGAACTAGTGCTGAAGAATTAGAATATGAATTTGATCATTTTCCTAAAGATCCATTAGAAAAAGAAGATTTACTTGCAAAGATTAAAAAAATATCAGACAATCATTCAATAGTTAAAAGTGAAGACTTAAAATATATAGATAATAAAAAATTAGATAGTAAAAAACTGGATGATAAAAATCTTGATAATAAAAAATTAGAACTAAAAATTACTAATAATAAACTTCTAAACATTGAAAATCAGAAAATAAAAATATTTTATTCTGTTTGTGGAGAAGGTATGGGTCATGCTGTTAGAAGCGGAGTAATATTAGAAGAATTAACAAAAAAAGAAAACAAAGAAAAATATGACATATATATATTTTCAAGTGATAGATCATATAGATATTTAAAGAATAAATTTGATAATGTGTATGAAATCGGTGGTTTCAATACAGTTTATGAAAATAATGAGGTAAAAAACAAAAGAACCCTTTTAAACGCAATTAAGGCAACTCCTAACAATTTAAAGGAAAATTATGGAATATTATTTAAGAAAGCTAGAGAAGTTAAACCAAATATAATAATATCTGATTTTGAGAATTATTCAAGTATTCTAAGTAAGCTTATTAATGTTCCATTAATAAGCTTAGATAATATAAATATTATAACTCAAACATTCATAGATTATCCTCCTCATCATAGACAAGACATGTTAAAAGCAAAAAGTATTATAAGATCTTATATAATGAGACCAAAAAGATATATAATAACTAGCTACTTTTTCCCAAAGATAAAAAATCCAGATAAAGCAACTATTTATCCTCCAGTTATTAGAAATAAAATAAGAAATCTCGAAATCAGTTATGGAGAATATGTATTTGTTTATCAAACTAGTAATTCAAATAAGGAACTTATAAGAATATTAAAAAAATTTAATGAAAAATTCATTGTATATGGATTTAATAAAGAAGGAATCGAAGGAAATTTAACTTTTAGAAAATTTAATGAAGATAAAATATATGAAGACATGAGCAATGCAAAAGCTGTAATCACTAACGGAGGATTCACATTAATAAGTGAAGCCATTTATTTAAAAAAACCTATTTACAGTATTCCTGCTATTGGAAACTTTGAACAGCTACTTAATGGTTTTTATGTAGATAAATTAGGATATGGAGAAATGCATGAAAAGATTAATGTTTCAACACTTGAAAATTTTCTAAATAATTTAAATAAATACCAAAAAAACCTTTATAATGTTAAAAATAGTGATAATTCAGGAATAATAAAAGAATTAAAAAAATCAATAGAAATATTTTCTAAAAAATATTAAAAATATTAAAACTAAAAATATTAAGAATATTAAAATTAAAAATTGGCTTTGTAGAAATCCTAATTTTTTATATTTGAAATTTCATTTTTTTTGAAAAATTTACTCTTTAATTTTCAAATAAACTATCCTTTTTTTCTTTAAATTTTTATATTTTGGTTTATATTTAGTTATTTTAAAATTTAAGGATTAAAAAGATATAAATATTAATAATGAGAATATATATTATTATAAAACGCAAAAATACATACTCTCAGTTTAATGATTTAATTTCAAGACAATTAAATCTTTTCGGATGTTAACTTTGAAAAGCCTGAGAAATTATATTAAAAAATTTAAAAATCAATGCATCACTGATTTAAATGAAAATAAACTTATAAATTTCATTATTTATACTTATAACTAATGCTAAAATCTGTTTAAAAAAAATCAACACAAATAAGCTAAAAAAAAAGGATTTCTACAAAGCCAAAAATAATATAAAAAATAATAAAAACTAAAATATAAATAATAAAAATAAATATGGAGGAAAAAATAAAATAAGCCCTCCTAAAAAAAAATGTTTAATTATTGTTTTCTTCTTAAGCTGATTCCAAATATACTTATCAATACTAGTATAATAGCTATTATTGGTATTCCTGTTTTTTTCATAGTAGCTATTGCTACTGAATTATCACTTATATCACTTCCATTACCATTAGTATTATTAGTATTATTAGTATTGTTAGTGTTGTTAGTGTTATTGTTGTTTTTGGTTTCAAATTCAGCAAATGCTAAATTACTAAAGTAATTTCCATTGCCAAATGAAACTGTAATCTTATGTTTACCAGAGTTAAGTTTAGAATTGGGTATATGGAATATTCCAACTCCATCAGAGTCTGTTATCACAGATCCAATGTATTTACCATCCAATTCAACATCAACTTTATAATCTGGTATGGTATCACCATCTTCATCAACTACTTTAACAATCAAATCAACAGAACCATCCTTATTCTCATTAACAGTAACATTAACAAAGCTTTCACCTTTTTTAACATCAAAACTAGTGCTGTTAGTAAAACCTAAATATTTAGCATCACCATTGAAATTAAGTACAACTGTAGTTTTTCCAGTGCTTTTGGGTTTATAAGTTAAATACCAGTAACCATTAGAATTAGTTTTCACTAAATGTTTTTTACCATCAATAGTAATTTCTAATTCACTATCAGCTATTTTATTACCTTCCTCATCGAGAAGAACACCACTTATAACGGTAGTTTTCCCTACTCTAAAGTCAGCTGAAAGGTCAATACTAGAATATGTAGCTAATTTATTAACATTGAAGTTAGTATTATTGTTAAAACTAGTGTAATTTTCATTACCTTCCCAAGTAACATTAATAGTAAAGTCACCTGCATGAGTTGGGGTGTAATTAATATTCCAACTACCATTTTCAGCAGTTGTTACATTAAAGTTTTCACCATCAATAATAACAGTAATAGTAGTATTAGCTATTGGATTACCATTTTCATCAGCTAAAACACCATCAATTATTATAGAATCTTCAACCTTAACATCACTAGGAATATTAATAGAAGAATTAACACCATTCTTAGCCACTAAAAAGCTAGTCACATTAGTAAAACTAGTATAATTATCATTACCAACATAACTAACAGTAATAGTTATGTTTCCTGTGCGATTAGTTGTGTAATTAAGACTCCAACCACCAGTACCATTAACAGAAACATCTGTATAAATATTACCATCAACAGTAACATTAACACCAGATATACCAGTATAATTAGCTAACTGACCAGAAATAGTAACATTCTCACCAATATTCACTGGATTATTACTAACAATTATACTAGAATTAGTAGTTAATTGGGCATTAAAAGCTACATTATCATCTACATTATCTAAAGTAGCAGCTAAAGTTTGAACACCAACTGTAGCTGTTGCATTATAAACAAAACCATCAACACGACTACTATTAAAATCAGCACCATTAAAAGTTCCATTAACAACAAAATCAGGTAAAAATTCAACACCATCATTACTAAGCGTAGTATTCAAAACTAACAACATAAAACTAACATTATCACCAAAATGAACACCATCCAAACTAGAAATATTAGTAATATTCAAAATAAAATGATTAAGAGTATCAATACCCAAAATTTTACCAGTAATATCATTAACACCCCACCAATTACGATCAAAACTACTATTATCATTATGCCCAGTAATGTTAACACCAACAGAAGCAATAATACGATTATACTCAACAGTAACATTAACCAATGAACCAGAACTTAAACCAGCGAAATTCAAACCAGCCTTAGTAGCAAAAATAGTATTACCACGAATAATAAAATCAGTCACATTAGTAACACTACCACCACTAGTATAGAAATAAGTATAGAAATAAAAACCATCACCATTAGTAGCATTAATAGTATTATTTAAGAAATTAACACCCTTAATATTACCATTATACAAAGAAACATAAACACCATAATTAACACCAGTAATGTTGTTGTTGGCGAAGGTTATATTGTGTTGTTGCTGCTGTCTGCAGACAGATAAACACCAGATGCGTCTGTTCCTGTGATGTTGTTGTTGGTGAAGGTTACATTGGTGTTGTTGCTGATGGATGCAGACAGATAAACACCATAGCTGGATGTTCCTGTGATGTTGTTGTTGGCGAAGGTTATATTGGTGTTGTTGCTGCGGTCTGCAGACAGAGAAACGCCATTGCCTGATGTTCCTGTGATGTTGTTGTTGGCGAAGGTTACATTGGTGTTGTTGCTGCTGTATGCAGACAGCAAAACACCATTGTTTGATGTTCCTGTGATGTTGTTGTTGGCAAAGGTTATATTGGCGTTGTTGCTACTGTATGCAGACAGATCAACACCATAGCCGGATCTTCCTGTGATGTTGTTGTTGGCGAAGGTTACATTGGTGTTGTTGCTGATGGATGCAGACAGATAAACACCATTGCCTGATGTTCCTGTGATGTTGTTGTTGGCGAAGGTTATATTGGTGTTGTTGCTGATGGATGCAGCCAGATAAACACCATTGCCTGATGTTCCTGTGATGTTGTTGTTGGCGAAGGTTACATTGGTGTTGTTGCTGCTGTATGCAGACAGATAAACACCATAGCCGGATGTTCCTGTGATGTTGTTGTTGGCGAAGGTTATATTGGTGTTGTTGCTGCTGGATGCATACAGATAAACACCATAGCCTAATGTTCCTGTGATGTTGTTGTTTTCAAAAACCAAATTAGCAGACGAAACAGGACTATCATAACTACCACCACCTAAATAAACACCAGAAAAAACACCAATTATATTATTACCACTAAATAAAACATCAAAAACAGTCTTATCATCAGATTTACCGAATAAAGAAACAGCACCACGATAAAAATCAGATATACTGGATTTAATAATATTATCCTTAATAACAACACCTGTTATAGGATTAGCACTACCACTGCTACTTAAATTAATACTAACACCAGAAGTAGTAATATTATTATCACTAATAGTCAAATCACTACAATTAGATTTTATAGCTGTAGTATAACCACTAATAGTTAAATTAATAATCTTTACATTAGTAGCATTAATATTAAACAAAGTACCACCACTAGATGTTGTGAATTTAGCACCACCACGGTTTTTACCAACAATAGTAGCATTACGACTAATATTAAGCTGACCCCAATCAACATACTCACCATCATCAAAACTAATCACCAAATCATTATCATTATCATTATTAATAACACTTTGAAACTGTTCAGTAGTATTAAATGTAGTAAAATCATGATTAGCTGCACTAACACTAGATAAAGCTAAAAAGATAAATAAAACACACATAACAAAAATAATTGGCTTAAAAAGTCTATTTATTGTAAACATTTTCTTTTTTCACCCCCTGATCCAATCAATCAGTATATATAAAAAATACTAGCACAATGAGAACACACACTACGCTATAATAATATAATATAAAAAAACTACTATAAAAAACTTCCTACCCAAAAAAAATAAAAAAACAATAGCTACCCCCCCCCCCCCACAAAAACAGTAGAATAGCTGTATAAAAAAGAAAAAAAGAAGGAAACAAAATATAACACGAAAAAAACACATAATAACCAAATAAAATAAAAACAGCTAAAAAATAAAATAAAAAAGCCTAAAAACAATAAATACAACCAATAACAACTTAAAAATAATAAAAACAGATAAAAAAAACCAATAAAAAACTAAAAAAAGATAATAACCAAATAAAATAAAAAAATAAGCATATAAAATAAAGAAAAAAATGAGAAAAATATAAAAATAACAGCTAAACACCAAAACAATAGAGAAAATAAAACACAAAAAAAAACACAATATCACCAAAATCAAAATAGCTGTTATCAAACCAAAACATATATAAATAAAACCATAACTAAAAGAAACAAAAACAAAAGAAAACCACCATAAAAAAGGAAAAAACAACTAAAAAAGGAAAAAACACAAGAAAAACCCACCAAACTAATAAAAAAAAAATTAATCAACAAAATACTCTAATTTAAAAGAATAAACACCAAATTATTCTAATAATTAACTTCATACTATTAAAAATAAACTAAATATTCTCAATCTTGCAATCGAAGGTTCAAATCCATTTGATATTAATAACTAAAAAATCAATTTTTGTTTAATTTTCTATTTAAAAGGTAGCTTAATCACTATATTTAAATGGACATTCTTCTAAATGATTATTTACATAACCAATTGCCTGTAAAAAAGCGTAACAAATCACTGGACCAAAGAATTTGAAGCCATGTTTTTTCATATCTTTAGCAATAGTTTCAGACAAAAGTATTGAACTAGGAACTTCACTTAATGTTTTCCAATGATTATTAATGGGTTTTCTTTCTGGTAGAAATGTTCTCAAATAACTATTCAAAAATTTTATGATAATCTGTAACTTCTTTTCTCCATTCCGCATCATGATATTTGATATAAAGAGGGTCCAATCCAACCCACCCCCAACGTTTATAAAAAAAATAATTATTAAAAAATAATTATTAAAAAAATATAATTAAAGAGTTACACCCATTTCAAGTTGTTCTGTAAGCTCTTTATATCTATTTCTTATTGTAACTTCTGTAACACCAGCAATATCAGCAACATCCCTTTGTGTTTTTCTCTCACCTAAAAGAACAGAGGCAATATATAATGCAGCAGCAGCTACACCAGTAGGCCCTCTACCAGAAGTAAGACCTTTTTCCATAGCTTTTTCAATTATTTCAATAGCTCTTGATTGAACTTCACCAGAAAGACCAAGTTCACTTGCAAATCGTGGAACATAATCAACCGGTGATGTAGGTGGAAGTTTTATATTCAATTCACGAGTTAAGAACCTGTAAGTTCTTCCAACTTCTTTTTTACTGACTCTTGAAACTTCAGCTATCTCATCAAGAGTACGTGGAACATTACATCTCCTACATGCAGCATAAAGAGAAGCAGCTACTACACCTTCGATACTACGTCCCCTAATAAGTTTGTTTTCTACTGCACTTCTGTAAACAACAGATGCAGCTTCCCTAACACTTCTTGGAAGACCTAATCTTGAAGAATCTCTGTCAAGCTCACTTAAAGCAAATGCAAGATTTCTTTCTGTAGCACCAGAAATTCTAATTTTTCTTTGCCATTTCCTTAACCTATACCATTGTGCTCTGTTTCTTGCAGGGATATCTCTACCATAGATATCTTTATTCCTCCAATCAATCATAGTACTTAAACCTTTATCATGTATAGTATAAGTAATTGGAGCACCTACTCTTGTACGTTTGTCCCTTTGTTCATGATCAAATGCTCTCCATTCTGGGCCCATATCCACTAGATTTTCATCAATAACAAGCCCACAGCTAGCGCAAACTACTTCAGCCCTTTCATAATCCCCAATCAGATTTTCTGAACCACATTCTGGACATTTATTCTGTTTTTCTGTGTCAGAAACATCATTCTGCATTCTTTTTTTTGCAGAAACATTCTCTATAGGTTTTCTTTCTGAAACCTTAGTTTTTACTTCTTCTTTCGTGCTATTAACCCCTTTATTTTTTAAAAAAATTATTAAAGTATTTATAACTTTCAAATATTAAAATATGAAATTTAAGTTCATTAAAATCACTCAAATTAAATTCATTCAAATTACCCAAGTTATTCAAATTAAACAAAATTTAATTTAAACATTCAATGGAATTCGATGATTTATTAAGTAATTAAATATAATCATTATCAAAATATTGCTTAATATTATACAAAATATAATTTAAAACAATATCCTGTTAACATAGTGTTTAAATAGTGTTTATTGATTAATTGTAATCTTTTATTGCAATTGTTCAAAATATTATTCAATTGTTTTTTCTAGTATTTTTATTCTTATTTAGTTTTTTACTAGTATTGTTTTTATTATTTTTATTTTTCCTATAATTGTTTCTAGTTTTATTTTTAACACTCTTATTTTTATTCCTACTTTTATTGAATTTTCTATTTTTAGGATTTTCAGAAACATATAAATCTTCACCAATAGAATCTTTAAAATCATCAATAGACATTGATTTAAAAATTCCTATTGAGATATATGGATCTTTTGTAGGTCCAAAAATAGTTATAATTTTGCCTATTTTCTTTTTATCCTTATTAAAAACAGAAGCTCCTGAAGGAGGTGACTGTGAAGATCTAGCTACTAATCTTCCAGAATTAGATAAGTGAGAAATATTTCCTAAAAACTTCATAAAATCAAACTTAAAAATAAATAATTATTATATCACATATATAATATACACTTCATCATATATAAACCTTCCGATAGTATTATATATAATTAATATTGATTATTTAAATAACTTTCTATTTAATTAAAACCAAAAATATTGATTCTAAGATGTCAGATGTTAAATATTTTATAAGTTAAATGTTTTTTATTAAAAACAGATAGAATACTATTAATAATTAAAATATAAGCAATAAATATAAATGCTATTAAAAATAAGCATTTATGAAAATATTAAGTATTATATATGAATGATATAATATTAGATGAAAAAATACATGAAACATGAATCAAAAAATACAAATAAAGATAAATAGAGCTAAATAAAATTAAATAAGACTAAATAAAACTAAATAAGACTAAATAACGGTAAATTGTAAAAATTAAAATAAATTGCTCTATTACTAAAAATATTATAAAAATAAATATCAATATAATTTTATAATAGTTCTACTTAAATATAATAGTTCTATTTAAAAATATATATAAAATAATATATAAATATATATGTAAATATAATATATGGAAATATAATTTTTACAAATAAAAACAATATATAACTAAAAATAATTAAACAATATTTTGAACAATTACAATAAAAAATATATTTTGGAATAATAAAACAAAAATTGTAATAAAAGGTGATAAAATGAATATAGGAAAAGAGTTAGGTATTGTTCTTAATTTGATAGTACCTAACAGTATAGAAGCAATAGAATTCTATAAAAAAGCGTTTTCTGCAGAAGAAGTATCAAAGTACTTTGGACCTGATGGAAGTATCATGCATGCTGCAATAACCATCAATGGAGAATATTTTTATTTAAATGATTCTAATGAAAATTTCGGATCTTTTTCACCAAATGAAATAGGAGGATGTCCTCTAGATATTTGGATCATAACAGATGACGCAGATGAACTTTTCAAACAAGCTGTTGAAGCAGGATGTGAAATAACCATGGAGATGGATAATATGTTCTGGGGAGATAGAATGGGAAGTTTAAAAGATCCCTATGGATACAATTGGATGATATCCAAAACAATAGAAAAGCTATCTGATGAAGAAATAGAAATACGATCCAAAAAATTCTTTAAAGAAATGGAAAATATGTCTTAAAATTAATAATATGCCTTAATTTTATTCTTAATTTTAGTTTTTATTTTAGTTTTTTATTTTGTTTTTTATAAATGATTAAGTTTTTAATATTCTATTCTTCATTATATTATGAGCATTTATTTCAATATTATCATCAATATCTTTTAAATTTAATATATTTTCATTTAAATAATCAATATCATACTTATTTTTCAAAGCATTAAATATCATATAATCGGCAATATGAGGATTTTTAGGTAAAATAGGGCCATGCAAATAGCTACCAATGAAATTTTTATAAATCATACCTTCTTCTCCATCTTCCCCATTATTTCCAAAGCCTACTTTAACATTGCCTAATGGATCATAATTATGATAAGTTCTTCCACCATGATTTTCAAAGCCAATAATATCAGTTAAATCATATGATTGTTTTGATTTAAACAATGAATCTGACTTCAAATTATTAGAGATTAAAATATCTCCTGTAAGTCTCTCTTTTTTGCTTATAGTCTCCATTTCAAAAATTTCAAGACAAGGAATCTTTTCATTATAAGGGTTAAGATAATAATTACCAAATATTTGATAACTCCCACAAATAGCTAAAATAGGTTTTTCTGCCTCAATAAAGCTTTCTAAAGAATTTCTTTGATTAAGAATATGATCTGAAATAATATCTTGCCCTTTATCAGATCCTCCGCCAATTAAAATCATATCTGAATCTTCAAGGTTAGTTTCTTTATCGATTGTAAAGTTTTTGATGTTAATGTCAATTCCTCTCCATTCACATCTATTTTTAATACATATTAAATTTCCAATATCCCCATATATGTTTAAAATATCAGGATACATGTTGACTACTTCAAGTTTCATATTATTAACCTTATTATTAATTCAAGAGTTTATAGATTAAGAATTTAATCAGATTTAATATTATTTACACTATTATATTTTGATTGTTCTTTTAGTAAAACTTTCCTTACCTCAGGAACAGCAGTAAAAGTCCCAATAATATAAGATTTAACATTTTCATCTAAAATCTCTTTTATTGGTGTTTTAACATCTCCTGCTTCTTTTGAAACATATTTTTTTATTTTATCTGTGTTAAAATTACTATATTTTAGTCTTAAAACTGCTTCATTTGCTCTTGTTCCTGAACAGTGAAAATAATTAATGTTTTTTATATTATTTATTTGCTCAAAATCAGCATCCCAAATCCAAGATATGTCTTTCCCATCTGCAGGAGTATCATTAATTAAAAACATTATAGATTTTGGTTCTTCATCATGAGAAAAGCTATTAAAAACTTCACTCAATCCAACAGGATTTTTTGATAAAACTAAAACCACATCTTTTTTTGGGAAACTTATAGTTTCCATTCGTCCCAATTTATAATCAAAATTTTCAACTTGATTTTGAACAAAGGATATATCAAAATTTTCAGTTAAACAAAGAGAAATAGCTGCTAAACAGTTGTAAATATTATAAATACCCATATATTTAAATACAAATTTATTTTCAGCAATATTTTCACTAACACTTTCACTAATACTTTCACTAATACTTTCATTAATATTCTCATTAATATTCTCAGAATTATTAATTTTTAATAGAAATTCATAGATATTATCTTTAATATCTATTGATTCAGCAGCATAATTAATTTCTGGACGTTTAACACCACAACTATCACAATAATAATCTCCAACATTACCATAACTTATAAAATTATAGCTTAAACGATTACCACAATTTTTACAAAATATAGACTCTGCTACACTATGATCTATTTTAGAAAATTGATTTTTATTAAAGCCATAATATATTTTTTCATTAGGGAGCTTATTAAACTGAGTAGTTGAAGGATCATCTGCATTTAAGATTAAAGTAGAGTCAACATCCTTTAAAGTATCATATACTAAATGTATTGTATTTTCAACCTCACCATATCTATCAAGTTGATCTCTAAAAAAATTTGTTAAAATAACATAATCTGGAGAGAAGAAATGAATTACATCTGGAATAGAACCTTCATCCACTTCAAATATTCCCCAATCATAGGAATTTTTGTTATTTACAATGAAAGAAGTTACCACCCCTTGAATCATATTAGCTCCTTTAAGATTAGAAACTAAATTATCATATTTTCCACCAATAATATGATTTGTTAAATTATTCGTAGTGGTTTTACCATTTGTACCAGTAATAACAACAGTTTTATTACACTTTTTAGTTAACTCTTTCAGAATACCTGGAAAAATTTTAATAGCTACTTTCCCAGGCATTGCTGTCCCTTGTCTTCCTGTAACTTTTAAAACAATGAAACTAATCTTTCCAGCTAAAATTGCTAAATTTAATAATAGTTTTTCATACATTTTGCATCAATAAATAGTATTGATATGAATAATATAAATACTTTTCACTTATTAAAAAATAAATAAAAAGCAAAAAAGTAATCATATAAAATCTAATTGTAATATTTAATAATTGTTAGTAATAATTAAATTAATAATAATTGATATTTAATAACAATTCACATTCTAGCTTTATCATAAACATTTTTAAGGGTTTCCATATCGACACTAGTATAAATTTGAGTAGTGGATAAATTAGAGTGACCTAAAAGCTGTTGTATAACTCTAATATCAACCCCATTTTTTAAAAGATGTGTTGCAAAAGAATGTCTCAAAATATGAGGAGTTACTTTTTTATCAATTCCAGCTTTCTTTCCATAATCTTTTATCATGATTTGAATATATCTAGTTGATAAAGAGTTACCCAACCTATTTGCAAATAAATAATCGCTATCAGATTCTCGAATAATCATATATTTTTTAATCAAAGATTTAGCATTATTATCAAAAAGAACAACTCTATCTTTATCCCCTTTACCTCTAATTCTCATAGTCCTATCTTCAAGATCTATATCTTTTGTTAGTAATGAAACAAGTTCTGAAACTCGAATTCCTGAGGAATATAGTAATGTTAAAATAAGCTTATTTCTAATTTTGTTCTTTGTTTTACTATTATTCTCATTAAGATTAAGCTTACTAATTTCTTCATTATTATCATCATCAATATCTTTATCATAAGCACTGATGAGTTTTTTAACTTCTGATTCATTTAGTGATTTTGGAAGAGATTTGGTTCTTTTAGGAGCTTTAACTTCATCTAAAAAATACAATCTATTAAACTCGAGGAATTTTTTTGAAACAACAGTTACTAAATATATATAATTTTGAGAAACTAACTTATCTCTTTTTAAATGTTGAATATATCTTTTAAAACTTCTTAAAAATCTTTTTTCATCATTTAGATCATCTTGAGTCTTTAAAAATTCATGAAAATTAGTAATAATAGATTTATATGTTTTAATTGTATTTTTAGAATAATTTCTTATTTCTAATTCTATTAAATATTCCTCAATCATATCTGGAAAATTAAAAACCTCTAAAACACTCAATAAATTACCATTATCATCATAAGCAGGTAAACCTGTGTTTGGTGGATCGAACCATTTTTTAGATATTTTTATTTGATCTGTATCAGAATATTCTGCCATTATAACAACCCAATTTAATAATATAATTTCAAATTAGAATTTATATAAATATCTAAACTATTTTCAAAAGCTTCAATTTAAAATATAGTATGAGAAATATTTATAATTTTTGAATATAATAATGATTTTATTTTTAATAATATTTATATAAACTACAGTAATAAACATTACTTTTCAATAGCTATCAAAAAAAGAACATAATTAAAATTTTAAAAATATAATATTTTCAGTTAGTGCAATTTTTACACAAACTAGAAAATATCTTATAAATTTGTTATTAAACCTAAAAACAACTTCCTGAAAAAATAGTGAATAGATCTAAAAAAGATTTCTCAACAACAATAAGCTGAAAGTGTTAAAGATATAATAAAAAAAGAAAATAATGGTAGAATAAAAAATAAGACACTACCCAAAAATTATTGTTTACGAGCTAACAAACCAATACAAGATAATAACACCAATATTACAGCTATCACAGGCATACCAGTTTCTTTCATAGCAGCATTTGCAATTGAATTATTATTTATATTTTTTGTATTATTGTTGTTGTTTGGTTCTGGTGTAGGATTTGGCGGTAAAGGTGGTACTGGTGGAGTAGGAGGTACTGGAGGTACTGGAGGTATTGGAGGTACAGGTGGTTCAGGAGGTAGCGTCATGTTTCCTTCTAATGTTTGAACTTCATTATCAAGTATAAAACTATATAATATACTGTTGTTTTGTTTTACAGTGATATTAAATATTTTTTCATATCTTGCATCAAATGATTTTATAACTCCATTTGTAATGTTAGTGTAAACATCAGTAGTGAAATAAGGCAATAGACTAGAATCAAAAGATATTGTAGTGTCATTTAATTTGAAAGTATATTTGAATGTGACTGTACCATTAGAATTTAAAGAAGTTAAGTTAGTAACATTCATGATAAAATAGTTGTTCACATTAGTCCCATTTATTTGCTGATTAGGATTGATGTTAGAACCCCACCAATTATAATCTAAAATAGTGGTTGTTCCACGAGCATTTATTGTGTAATTATTATTATCAGTATTGTTTACAAAACGAGAATATGAAACATTTAAATTAGCCTGATTATCAGTGCTTATAGCACCACCAACCCCTGCAGTATTGTTAATAAAAGAAGAACCAATCACAGTAGTATTACCAGGATTTTGACTACGTATAGCACCACCTGTTGGCGCAGTATTATTTATAAATGTAGAGTTACTTATTTTTAAAATATTATTCAGCTGACTATTAAAGATTGCGCCACCATGACTACTAGCCTCATTGTTTATAAAACTAGAATTATTAATGATAGATGTTTTTGCATTATATATTGCAGCACCTGAAGCTGCAGTATTCTTTGTGAATGTAGAATTATTAATATTCATGAAATTTGTATTGTATATTGCTCCTCCTTGACGATTAGCAGTAGCTATTAATGCATTATTATTATTAAATATTGAGTTATTTATCGTTAGGTTTCCTGCACTGCCTATGTTGTATATTGCACCACCACGTGCATTGGTACTTGATGATGCAGTATTGTTCTCAAATATACAATAGTTTATTGTTACTTTTCCATTATTATTATAAATAGCACCACCATCACTTGCATTTCCATTAATCAATGTGATATTTATTAGTGTTAATGTTCCAGTACTTGTTATGTTGAATATTCTTCCCAAATTTTGTGCATTTATTATTGTAGTCTGAGGATTTTTTCCTTGTATAGTTAAACTTTTATTAACCAATATATTAGTTACATTATTAGTGTATATTCCCGCTTCTAAATTTATTATGTCTCCATTTGAAGCATTTTCTATGGTTTGACCTAAATTATCAGTACTATTTATATTTGTTTCAGCAGCATTTATTGTTGATAATGTAATTAATAATAAGAATAATACTGATATTAAAAGTAATATTTTACTAGATAGGCTATTTTTTAAAATTTCCATCTTTTCACCCCCTTATAATCGGTTCTTATATACTCTAATATGTCCTTTATATAATTTAATTTCATACATATAAATTTGTATATAACACTAATACTTTTATATTTAATAATATTTAACAATTTTTATTATTAGGAACATTTTATATCATAACTAAAAAGACATATAATTTTGATAATAAATGCTCAAAAGTAAAAAATAAAATTAAGTATAAATAATTTAAATTATTTATGAACAGTATCAATTTCTATAAAAAATATCAATTATGAAGAATTTAAGCTCTTATAAAACCATCTTTTAGTTATCTCTGCAGATACTATATAAAACACCACAATACTTAATAAAACTAGATAAAAAATTAGAGGCACAGGTTTAATCCTAATATTGACGCAAATGGAATATAAGGTAATATCATTACAAATAAAGCTATTGATATTGAAAAAAATGCTAAATATTTACTTGGTTTACTCTTAGTAAAAGATTTTCTTGTTCTAATAACTAAAACAATTAAAGTAGCTGAAACAACAGATTCAATAAACCAACCAGTTTGAAATTCAACTTCACTTGCTTTAAATAGAAATATTAAAACCCCAAAAGTTATATAATCAAAGACAGAACTTAAAATCCCGAAGACTATCATGAATTTTTTTATAAAACTTAAATCCCAACCTCTTGGATGTTTTATCCACTCATCATCAACATTATCTGAAGGAAGGGCCATAGATGGAATATTTGTCATTAAATTAGTAAGAAGAACTTGTTTTGGCAATAATGGCAGAAATGGCAAAAAAATTGAAGCTCCTGCCATACTAAACATATTCCCAAAATTGGCACTTGTAGCCATGAATATATATTTTTGAGTGTTTGCAAAAGTTCGTCTACCTTCTTTTATACCTTCAATAAGAACTTCTAAATCTTTATCTAATAAAACCATATCAGCTGCTTCTTTAGCTACATCAACAGCAGTATTAACAGATAAACCTACATCTGCACTATGAATAGCTGAAACATCATTAATACCATCACCCATATATCCAACTACTTTTCCTATGCTTTTTAAAGCTAGTATTATTCTTTCTTTTTGATTTGGTTCAATTTCGGCAAATACACTATATTTAGAAACATTATGAACAAAAGCAGCATCACTCATATTTTGAATATCACTACCAGTAAGAACCTCATTGTTATTCATACCGACCTTTTTAGCCATATTTTTAGCTATTAAAGCATTATCACCAGTTATTACCTTAATTTCGACCTCAAGATTATTTAAATCAGATATATTATCTTTTATTCCATCTTTTGGAGGGTCAAAAAGAGAAATAAATCCAGTGAAAATCATTTGAGATTCATCATTACGATTAATAACCGATGTACTTCCAAAATCTCTATAGGCTACTGCTAGTGTTCTAAAACCTTCAGAACTTAATTTATTATAAAGAGCATTTATTTGATCAATTACAGTAGAAATATCAACAACTTTCCCTTCATTATCAACTGCATGACTACAAATACTTAATATTTCAATAACAGCCCCTTTAGTAATTAAAATATTAGATTTTTCAAAAATATTTTTATTATCAATATTATCAGTACTATTAAGACTATTACTAAATTTATTATTCAGGTTATTACTAAGATTATTATTAAAATCATTAGTATTAGTATTAATGATATTATTTATGTTTTTTTCAGATTTAAGTCTTACTAACAAGCTAAGTCTTTTTCTAATGAAGTCATAAGGAATTTCATCAACCCTAACATATTCTTCAAAGTTTTTTAATTCAATACTTGAAATAGCATTATCAATAAGATTTTTAAATCCTTGTTGTAAAGTTGCATTTATTTTAGCTAATTTAAGAACCATTTCACTGTTATTACCTAAATAATCTAAAGTATTGTCTACTTCAACTTTGCCTTCAGTTAAAGTTCCAGTCTTATCTGAACACATAACAGTCATATTACCAAAATTTTCAATAGAATTAAGACGTTTAACAATAACCTTCTTTTTAGCCATTTGTTTTGCACCTTTAGCTAAATTAACACTTATTATAGCTGGTAATAATTGAGGAGTCAATCCTACAGCTAAAGCCAATGTAAAAAGTAAAGAATCAAAAAAAGGTTTGTTTAAAAGAACATTAACTGCAAAAAGGAAAATCACCATGATTAAAGTAATTTCCATTAGAAGAGCACCAAATCGCTTAATTCCAATTTCAAAATCTGTTAATGGAGTTTTAGAGCTTAATTTTTCACTTATATATCCTAATTCAGTATTTTTTCCTGTAGAAATAATCAAAACTGTCCCAGTCCCACTAACAACATGAGAACCCATGAAAACAGAATTAATCCTTTTATTTAAAGGAGTATCCTTATCTAAAACACATATTTTTTTCTCAACAGGAAAAGTTTCACCAGTGAATGTAGCTTCATCAACAAAAAGCTCATCTTCTTCAATAATAAGGCCATCAGCAGGAATAATATCCCCTGCACTTAAAAAAACAATATCTCCCATTACAACTTCTTCAACAAATATTTCTTCTTTTTTTCCATCTCTAAGAACAGTAGTTTTAACTTTAATAAGATTTAAAAGTTCATTTACAGCATCACCTGCAGATTTTTCCTGCCAAAACCCCAAGATTGTTGAAAATAATATAATTAATAATATTATAATTGAATTAGTAGTATCTTGTAGAAAAAAAGAAAGAGATGCTGCAAAAAGTAATATAAGAGTAATTGGGTTTTTAAATTGATTTATAAACAATAAAAAATCAGATTGGGTTTTCTTATCATTTTTTAAAGTATTGGGGCCAAATTCATCTAATCTATCAGATGATTCCTGAGAAGATAAACCAGAAAATGAAGATTTAGCTTGATTTAAAGCATTTTTCCTATCGAAAGCCTAAAAAGGAATTTTTGATTTAGAGTTACTCATTTAAACTCCTATAATTAGCTATTTAATTGTTAATAATTAAAAAGTTTCTTAGATTATTATTTCAAATATATTTATTTTTCACCTATAAATTTATATTTAGGAGTATATATTAATTTTGATTGATTAATTAATATTAACAATAAGTTAAATAGTGAGAATAAAACAAATATTAAGAAAATTAAAGAAAAAAGAGAAAAAAGAATAAAATAGTTAGGGTGCTAGATTTTTAGGTTTCTGAGAGCTTTTGCATGCTCTCTGATTCGTTGTATCCTTGTTTTATGATGAGTCCTGTTAAAAGTACAAGCAGATAACTTGTTTTTGCTATGGATTCTTTTGTATATTTGTGGAATTTGTTATTTTTCAGTCCTTTTTTGGTTAATTTGAAGAAATCTTCGATTTTTCCTCTTATTTTTTTAAATTTCTTCCATTTGGTGATTAGTTTTTTGAATTTAGAAACTAATTCTTTGTAAATGTCTTCTTTTTTGTTTTTAACTTTGAAATATTCTAAAGGATAATTGAATTGGCTTAAAATTTTGTTTATTTTCATGTTTTCTTTTGGAAATATTAATGGAACTATTTTATACTTTAAAATTCCCTCACGATAATTATTAAAACTTATATATCCTTTATCTGCTATTATAATGTCTTTGTTTCTTATTATTCTTCTTTTTCTTAGTTTTTCCATTATTTCAGGGAATAATTCAGAGTCATGCTTAGATCCTTTATGTATTAACATGGTCAATGGTTGTCCAGTGTGATAATCAAGTGCTAAAGTTAATTTAAATCCTATATAAAACCCTTTTGAAGCTGATTTGGCCCAATAAAGCCCTTTTTTCTCGAGAAATTTTTTAGTGTAATTTTGCTTGTTCCAGTTCATATCAACCTGTATATCGGTTCCATCAATTAAAACTGTGCGTTTTCCTCTTTTAATTGGTTTAAATTCCTTATTTAATGTTTTAATCACGAATTCAAGTATTTGATTTTGATTAAATCTTGCCAAAAATTCATATATTTGATTTGATTCTGGAACTTGATTAAATCCTAAAGACTTTCTCAACTC
>NZ_JXMW01000016.1 GCF_002072215.1 Methanobrevibacter arboriphilus JCM 13429 = DSM 1125 | reverse complement strand
GATAATATTCTTTTTTATTTATGTATTTTTAGTTTTTTATTATCTAAATTTGGAATTATTAAAAGTGATAATCTTTTTTATGTTGTATTATTTGGAGTATTTTTCAGCTTACTTTCAAAATTTACAAGTAAAATATTACTTAAATTTAAAAAAATTGTCAAGTATGGGTCAAAAAAACAAATTAAAATTGAATATCTCAAAGAAGGAATGATTGTTGATAAATTAGTAATCAATTCTTTTAATTCAAACAATATTGCCTCTGATGTTAATTTAGAATATTTACTAACTAAATTTAATCTTAAAAATGAAAAAAATTTTTATAATATTAGTTTTAAAAAGAATAAAAATAATTATATATTAACTTCAAAAACTGCTGCAGGACTTTCAAAACAAGATTTACTATTGATTAAAAAATTATTTAATAATAATATGATTTCTAAAACAGTATCCATTAAATTAGGCCTTCCTTTTGCACCATCAATATTTATAGGGCTTATTTTTAGTATTTTTATTGGAGATTTATCATCGATTTTATTTAAAATAATAAATTTATTTGCTTAATACAAGTTCATAGACCTTTAAATTAATATAATACCCTTAATGGGATAAAAGGGAAGAAAATAAAAAACAAGAAATAATAAAAAACAATGCAAAAAGAAGACTGTATGATAAAATAAAGATTGGAGAATAAGAAAATAAAAAAGGAGATAAAAATGATTTTAAAAAATATTAAAAAAGAAATTGAAGAGAGATATATAAAATTATTAATTTTCCTTATTTTATTTAAGCACACAAACCCTGTGAGAAGCATATTGAAAATATTCAAACTTCCTAATTTTCATAATGATAAAAAAGGACAACTTTCTATTGAATCTTTACTTATATCATTAATATCAATTTTAATTCTTGTTTCAATTTCTTTACCTTTAACAGAAATAGCTGTTGATTCAACAATTAGTAGTGTAAAATTATTAGAAACAAAATCAGAAATTTCAAAAATTACTAACTCTATCGATGATGTTTATTCAGATGGAATTGGATCAAAAAGAATACTTTATGTTGGAATGCCTAAAGAAACATATTTAATCTTTTCTAATGATTCTGTACTAAAAAAAGGAATAGTGACTGGAGATTTAGATGTATTTAATCATTCAAAACAAATTAAAATTGTGTTTAATGCAGATAATATTAATTCTAGAATAAATTTTAAAAAAAATATTAATTATAAAGTTACTATTGAATGGCCAATAGATACAGAAAATATTATATTAAAAAATGTAGAAGTGTAATATTATATTATTCACTGCTTATCTACTAAATATGCTTTTTTAACATGAAAAATTCCATTATCATTATTCCATATCCTTTCAGCATCTTCTATTTCTATTCTTTTTTTAAAAATTGGTCCATCAATAACTAATGTTTCTGCTTCTCCACCTTCAAATGCAATGTTTATTTTATACTTGTCTTTAATCTCATTTAATTCATCAATTGCATCATAATCAATTTTTCTACCAAGCCATGACTCATCAAGCCCATAAGCAAAAACTCCAGTTATTATCACTTCAAACCCTAAATCAACTATCTTTTTCATATATTCTTCTTCATCAACATGCCATAGAGGTGAAATTGATTTTAATCCTAAATCTTCACATATTTTATCAATTCTTGATTTCTGATAGACTGAAAAAAGAGCACCAGTGTAAATTGCTTCTACACCTTTATTTTTAAGAATTTCTAAGTTTTCTTTAAGATCTACAAGTTCTTCTTCTTTTAAACCTTTTGTATTAGCTCTAATAATGGGGATATTCATAGCTTCAGCAATTAATTCAGTTAGATGGATATTAGGTATATGAAACATATATGACTCATCATTTTCAGATTCCATTGATAATAAATATGAAATATTATCACCATTTTTTATAGCTTCATAACAAGCCATTGTACTATCCTTTCCTCCAGAAAATAAAACTGCTGAATTCATATATATAACCTTTTTTAAATTTATTTCATCTATTTTTGATTTTGATAATAATCCTTCTTATTCCTTCTGTAACATTATCAAAGAATATACTAATAACAGCTACAATAACTCCTATAATTCCTGAAATTAGTATCATGTAATTAGTATCTATCATAGATTCTTTAGTACTATTTATAGCATTCTGTACAGGACCATCTATTGAATTAACAACAATATTCTTGGACTCTAAATAGTCTGTAATTTCATTAACACTATTAGATTTAGCATTAATTTGTATAATAACTGAAGAATATTTAACATTAATTCCACTTGAATACATCAACCATTCTGATAAAGTATCGATAGCTTTACTAGGATCATAATTACCAGTGAAATTTATTGAAATTAACCCTCCGGTCTGTACTGAGAAATTTTTAAAATTTTCATCAACAATAGGTATTTTTTCTTCAATTATTTTTTTCCTATCCTCGGGAAAGGGGTCTGTTTTAAGAACAATTCCTTTATTAGCTACTGATATAACTCCTTCTTTTTGTTTTAATTGAGCAATTAAACTGTTTTCATCTATTGAAGGGGATAATTCTGCAGTAATTGTTTCATTGGTATCACCAATAGTTTCATATACTGATCCAACAACATATGGCATTTCTTGATATATTGGAGATATAAAAAAAGTTCCTCCAACTAAACCAACTACGAATCCAATAGCTAAAACTGAAATAATATCTTTTTTCCCAATTATCGGCGTCAAAAGTCCCATTGAGAAAACAAACACCATCAGCAAGATAAATAAAAAAATGTAAATAATTGCACCTATAATATCCATTAAATCATCTCAAAAATAAAACTAATTATTAATTCAATATTTATTTATATAATTAGAATGTTCAGTTAAATAATACTTATTTTAGAATACTTATTTTAGAATACTTAATTTATAATAATTAATTCAAAATATTTGATTATACTTAATTTAGCTAATATATAGTATAAATGTTTTGATTAAGTGAATTATTTATTTTCTAATTATATTATAATTTACATCATTTTGAATATAGAAAAAGTAATAATATTATAGATTAAATTAAAAAATTTAAATTATATTGAAAATCATTTAAAAGAAAACTAATTTAAAAATTCAATCTATTTAATAAAATAAAATTAAATAAATTGAGGTTGACTCATAATTTTTTCTTTTTTTTCTTTTATTTTTCCTTTAAATTTATATAGTAGGAAGTACAATCTATATTTAAGAAATATTTTTTGTTAGGTTGTGTTTTTTATGGTTTTAAAAGATGATCCGATTGATCAGCAGCTTTTGGTTCCGATTGATTTGAAAAATTTAATTCCTGATAATCATCCTTGTTATTTGATTCAAAATATTGTTGAAAGGATTGATTTTACAGATATTGATGATAAATATCGTTTTACAGCTGGAGCTCATGCTTATTCTCGTAAAATGCTTTTAAGATTAGTTTTAATGAGTTCTTTTGATGGTGGTTTATCTGGAAGAGAAGTTGAAAGACGTTCAAGGACTGATATTGCTTATATGTATCTTGCTGGAATGCAAAATCCTGATTTTAGAACAATAAATCGTTTTAAAGTTGAAGAAAGTGAATTAATTGATGAAACTTTTAAAAAATCTATTTTGGTTGCTAAAGAGCAGGGTTTAGTGAAAATTAACCATATTGCTATTGATGGGACAAAAATAAAAGCTAAAGCATCAATTAACAATATAACTGATGAAAAACAATTAGAAATGCTTAAAAAGATTTTAAAAGATAGTATTAAATTGGATGAAGAAGAAGATAAGTTACTTGGTGATGAATCTGGTAACGAAATCCCTAAAAATCTAATAAATAAAGAATCATTCGATGAAATCTATGACAAACTTATTGATGATTCATCAAAATCAAAAAACGATTCAAAGTTTAAATTAAGTTCAAAAAAACTTTTAAAAAAAGCTATTAAAGATAAAAAATCTCATGAAAAAGTTTTGAATAAAATTAACCATTTGGAAGATGAATTGAAAAAATCTAATCAAAAAACAATTAGTGTTAATGATCCTGAAACACGTTGAATGTTAAATAAAAAGAGTCAGTGGGAATTTGATTATAATTTACAAATTGGTGTGGATGATTTTAAAGGAATAATGCTATCTATTGGAATATCTAATAATCCAACAGATTTTAATGAGTTAATACCTCAGATAATTCAAATTGAAGAAAATATTGGAGAATTACCAAAAAATACTCAAATTTCAGCTGATAATGGGTATTCTACAGACGAAAATATGGAATATTTAGAAGAACACCAACTTGATGGTTATATATCAAGTAGAAAACTTTCAAGAAAATTAAAAAACATTAATAAGATCGAAAAACCTTATTCAAAAGATAATTTTACTTTCAATGTTGAAAAAAATACATATATTTGTCCTGAAGGACAAATTTTAGATAAAAAAGGACAATATGAAAATGGTAAAAAAACTGTTTATTGGACAAATAACTGCAAATATTGCCTGAAAAAAGAAAAATGTGCAGGAAAATACAGATATAAAACAATAACAGATTACGGTAATCCTTCTAAAATTAAAATGCAACGAAAAATGGAAGAAAAATGGGCTCAAAAAATATACAAAAAAAGATCAAAAACAGTAGAATGGCCATTTGGAAACATAAAAAGAAATTTAAAACTCACTGAATTTAACACAACAGGAATAAAAAGAACACAAACTGAAACCAAATTAATAGGAATTTCACACAATTTAAAAAGAATATACAAAGAAATAAATAAAAATAACTAAATATAAACCCAAAATCTCAAAAAAAAAGAAAAAAATTTATGAGTCGTCCTCAAATTTAAATAAAAATAAATAAAGTTAAATAAATTTAAATAAAATTAAATAAAGTTATTTGATTTAATTATTGGATTAGTATGTTTATAAATCAAACTCTTTATCAATTATTAATTGTTTTAACTTAGATGAGATCTTTTTACCTCTTTGAATATCTGATTGTCTGCATGTAATAGGTATATTATGATTTTTATTTTCAATTTCAACATCAACTGAACCTAAATTCATTGTGTATGTGTCATTTTTAGTAAGATATACACATAATCCACAACCAAAACACTTGTCAAGATCAATTGTTCCATTATCATTGATTGCATTTGTTGGACAAGATTTTTGAACTTCAGCATTATCTTCTTTGTTAAACTTACTTGAATTAAAAGTAGGTCGCTCATCATATCCTTCCCAAACTTTATCATAGCTAGTTTCTGTTAAAGGTAAATGTCTTCCATGGATATCAGCCACTACAAGAGGAATATCACTGTTTAATATTTTAACATCATTGAAAATTTCTTCATTTAGTATAGGTATTGGTATAGCTACTGAGTCATATATTTCAGGTCCAGCTCCAGTTTTAAATCCTCCAATATATTCTGAAGACATTTGAAGCATATCGGCAGTTAACATGAGATTTGGTTTAGCATCAGAACTCCTAGTTCCAGAACCTAAAATTACTCCAGGACCTCCATTAAACAATATTTTAGTGCCTTCTTTTATTATATTTCCACTTACATCATTTTGTAAAGGATTTAAATCACCACATCCTGAGAATGAAAGCTGATCTAAACCTCCTTCCATTGGTATTCCATTAAAAATTGAGTTGACAATGTCATTTTTAGGATTTACAAAAGCAGTATAATTTCTAAAAGCCATTCTAACTCCTATTATTTGTGCTCTAGGAATATCTTCAATGTTTACACTAGTTTCGAATTTTTGGCCATCTATTGATTCTACTTCTACATCAATATCTTTTCCACTTAAAATATCTTTAAATAAAAATCCTCCACCATACTCATGATCTCTTACACTATGTTCTGTTCCATATGCTATAACATCTATTGAACCTAAAAGCTCATTAGGACATGGTCCTGGAAAAGCAGGGACACCATTAAGATATACACTTTTAGCTTTTTGAAAAACTCCAGGTTCTGTAACTCCAATATGAAATATTGCAGCAGTACCAGACATTATACCACAGGTACCAGTTGTTACAACATCAACATCATCAAACTTTATATCTTCTTCGTTTTTAATAGCTTCTTTTAATTCCTGAGCAGTGAATATATTTGCTTCACCCTTTTTTATTTTTTCATTAATATCATCTAAGCTTCTTTTTGACAATAGCTCACCTTCTAGTGAATTGTTTTAAATTTTATTGATTTTCTTTCATAATTTTTTAATATTTAAATAACTATATTATATCTTATTAATTTTTATAATATATAAATGTTAACAATTGTTATATTTTTTCATATTTAAAAAATATTATCAGTATAATTACGGTTTATATAAATTTAAAGTTAAATTAAAATAAAATTAAAAAATTAATAATATTACTGATACTGATAATAATATATTTTAGTAGTAATAGTAATACTTTTTAATAATATTAATAAATATATTTTAATAATAGTAATAATATGTTTTAGTAGTAATAGTAATTATACTAATAATATTAATAAATATATTTTTCTAATATTAATAATAATACAATTTAATAATTTTTAAATTGATTATGTAGATATTTCATTTTCACTATCTTCAACTTTATCCTTAATTTTAGAATCATTTTTATTTAGCTTTTCAATGAATGGTTCAATTGGGATAGTATGAGTTTGAATCCCAACAACTTTATATGGATCTGCACCTAAAATTAAAGCAATAAATTGAGCAATGTTTAGATGAACCACTTTAAAATCTAAATCTAATTTTTTTTGGATATATGGTTGATATCTATCAAACTGCATATGGCAATTTGGACACATGTGTATTAATATATCCACATCTTCATCTTTTAAAGCTAAAAGTTTTTTTTCAGTTACATCTAATGATAAATCTTTGTTAACAAATCTTTGGCGAAAACCAGCACCACAAGTAGTTCTTTTTTCACTATACCATCCAATTGTATCAATACCACAAGATTTTACTATTTCATCAAGTAACACTGGATTTCTAGATCCATCTAATATATTATCATAAGACACTTTACAATAATGGCATGCATGATGGGTAGCTATTTTGATATTTGATAAGTCTCGCACAATATTTTTACTAATTTCATCTCTTTTATCATATAAAATATCAACTACATGGAGAATATTTTTTTCTGTATCAACAGAACCTTTTTCATATTCATTAAAACCACAATCATTAAAAATATAATTAATTTCTTCTCTTAAATCATCATTTTCATTTAATATTTCTGAAGATTTTTTATTTATAGCATAACAAGTTGCACACATAGTCACAATATTTTTTTTATCAATATTTTTAGCTAAATTGAAATTACGAGCAGCTATTAATGTTGTAGAAAATTGATCAAAAACATCACTATAATGACCAAGGCCTGTACAGCAGGATTGTTCATGATCGATAGTATAATCAATGTTTAATTTATCAAAAATATATTTAGTTGAAGATTCAATCCCCGGATATTCAGTACTAACTAAACAACTTTTAAATAGTAGAATATTTTTATCAGGTATTTTATCCATAATTATCAACTCATTTATTATTAATTAATTTTATTCGTTCAATTTTTATTTATTTAATTTTTATTCATTTAATTTTTATTTTTTTTTTCATTTAAATTTACTTTTATTTAAGAAATTACTCTCATTTAGTCATTTTACATTTATTTAAAAAATTACTTTCATTTAGCCATTCACATTACTCACTTTTCATCTTTTCCATTCTCTTATGAAATTTTGCTTTTTTAAGTAATAAATTGACCTCTTCAATTGATTTTTTAGGCATTTTCACAGGACCTAAAGAAAGCTCTTCTCTTATTTTATCAAGATCAGTTTTTAAATCTAACCAACCATCAATATCCTTGTTTAAGTCCATGAAAAAGCTTTTAGGCATTCCACCAATTCCAATATCTAAAAAAGTCTCCCCATATGTTACAAATGGTTTTATTTTTTCTTTAGCTATTCCTCTATCAATAGCAATTTGTCTAATAACTTGATTAGCTAAACAAGCACTATTTTTAACTGGACATACACTTTGGCAAGTATAACAATAAAAACAATTCCATATTTTATCATCTTCAATTATACTTTCATCATTATTAAGGATTTTAGCTATTAGATCACGAGGATTATAATCAGTGTGTGCAGCAGCAGGACATAATGATGTACACATACCACATTGAATACATTTAAGTAGCCCTAAATCTTTAGGAGCTTCGATAGAGTTTAATATCTCCTTTGAAAGATTTATTGAATATTTATCATCATTCTTGTCATTTTCATAATTCATCTTTTTTAAACTCCTTGTTTTATCCTTACTTTATTTTTATATTATAATAAATATTATAATAAATATTAGAATAAACATTAGAACAAATATTAGAATAAAATATTCTCATGAAAATGTTTATATATAAGTTAGTCATAATATAAAAATATAACTATTGTTATAAAAATGCTAAGAATTGTATTAATGACTTAAAAATAAAAATAGTATCAATATAATTAATGAAATACTAAATTTAAAATTAATTAGATACTAAAATTAATAATATAATTATTAAAAATAGATATTTAGCTATTAATAATGAATATTAAAAATAATTATAAAAAAATTATTAAAAATTATTATTAATTATTAATAATTATTAATAATTATTTAAATTATTAATTATTTAAAATAATAATATTAAAAAGAATATAAGTTTAAAAATATATTAATTATTGAATAGTATTATATTTATTTATAAAAGTTATATATGAATATTTAATTATCTTATAGTTTATATATAAACAATAAAGACTATTCAGATAAATATTTTAATTATAAATCGTATAAAGCAAGAAAGTGATTTAATGCCAACAAGATATATAGGAATGGGATATTGGGAAATTATTAGTCGTCAAATGAGCATAGTAACAAAAAGCCAACAAACTAGATTCAAAGAAGCAGAAGTAACTGTAATTGGATGTGGAGGAATCGGAGGGTCTTTAATTGAACAACTAGCTCGTATGGGTGTAGGAAAAATTAATTTAATTGATAAAGATATTTTTGACCTTTCAAACCTAAATAGGCAGCTAATCAGTGGATTAGAAACATTAGGTAAAGAAAAAAGTTATTCTGCAAAAGAAAGAGTCAGAAATGTAAATCCTTATGTTGAAGTTAATGCATTTAATGAAGAATTAAATGAAGAAAATGTAGAAAAAGTCATAGGTGACTCTGATGTAGTCTTAGATGCATTAGATAATTTAGTTACTCGTGTAATTGTAAGTAGGGCTGCTAAAAAACTCAAAATCCCTTATGTTCATGGAGCAATTCATGGGACAATGGGTCAAGTTTCTGTTTTTACTCCTGAAACAAAAACTTATGAAGAAATGTTTCAATTACCTTCAATCGATAAAGAATTAGATGAAAATACAATAAAAGATATTAATTCATTAAATAGGGGAGTTCCTCCAGTTATTGGTCCAACACCAAATATTGTGGGTTGTTTAGAAGCTTTTGAAGCATTTAAATTAATAACAGGGGTTGGTGAAGTCACTTACTCACCAAAACTTTTAAGTTTTAATATTTTAGATTTATCATCATTTGATGTAATAGAATTATAAAATTATTTATAAATTTAAAATATTTATAAATCTAAATCATATTATATCTAAATAATATTATATCAAATGATATTATAAAATATTATTTATAGATCTATATCGGTTTATCTATAAGTTCAAATCTAACAAAAAATAGGTGTTATTATGAGTTTTACATTAATATTTGAAAATAAAAAAGAAGACAAGGAACTTACTGAAGAAATTTGTGTTCAAGATGTTTTAAATGATCTTGATGTTTCTATTGAAAGTACTGTTGTTAAAAAAAATGGAGAAATAGTAGAAGAAGAAGCTATAATTAAAGAGGGAGATGAAGTCCAAATTATACAAATCGTTTATGGTGGTTAATGTATATTTTTTATCAATTTAGTTAAAATTTAACTAATACAATTAATTGTTTTTTTTTTTTAATTGCTATTTAAAACATTTATTTTTTCATGATAGCTATTTTTTCACAATAATAGCTTTTTTAAATAATAATTTAAAATTTTATATTAATTTATCTTTTTATTAAACTTTATATTATAAATTATTATCTTTTTATTGTTTATTTCCTAAGATTTTAGAAACATCAATTTTAAATAATTTTATAATTTTCAATATAATAATACTTGATATGGGTTGTTCAATTATTAACTTAATTAAAATTTTAAGAAATATTAAAATGTTTTTAGGATATACCTTTGATGAATTTATTTTTGATATGTATTTCATATATGGTTTGAAAATTTTAGAAATATATCTAATTTGTTTATATGATAAATCTTTGTTGTTTAAGATCATTACTGCTTCAAATCCTATTAAATCCATAATTAGTTGATTCATAAAAAAATTATACTTTAACCCTCTATCAAATATTTTTTTAAATCCATTTGCGCGATGTATTAAATCTGGAAAATTAACTTGTAATGTGTGTATCATAGAACCTTCATGCATTCTATATAAATATCCTTCAAATCTTGTTAAAAATGTTATTCTTGAGGCAGCATGTATTGCATCAAGATTAAATAAAACATCTTCTGCAAAAAGAAGACTTTCATCAAATTTAATGTTATGTTTTTGAATAAAATCATGATTTTTATAAATTTTAGAGGTAATATTAAGTCCTGAACCAAAAATAAACTTTTCACTTTGCCAGTTTGTTTTATCAATAATGAAAAACTCTTCATCCGTATCAGAAATAAAATTTACTGGTTTAAAATTCGGTCCTTCTTTTGATAAACCAATAGCTTTATAATTGAAACTTATAATATCAGGATTTTTCAATTTAAAATATTTTTCACAGGTTTCAAATGTTTTTGGAACAAGTTCATCATCATCATCTAGAAAAGAAATAAATTTTCCATTAGCTTTACTAAGCCCTAAATTCCTTGGACTTGCAGGACCTCTCTTTTTATTATTTAGTTCAAATATCTGAACATTTTCATAATCTTTCACTATGTTTTTAATCATTTTAATATAATTATACTCACAATTATGACAAATGATAATCCATTCAATGTTTTCAAAAGATATTGTCTGATTTCGCAATGATTTAAATGTTTTTTTAAAAAATTCAATATTTGGATTATGTGATGGAGTAATAACGGTTACTGAATATTTAATAAAATCAACTCCTTATCATCAGTTTTAAATGAATATAAATAGCAAATACTCGCTATATTAATAACAAAATACTATTATATATAACCATATAAATAGTTTTTGATTTTGACTATAAAAAATAATTAAAAAATAAGTTATAGTAAATAATAATTAAAAAATAAGTTATAGTAAATATGGTATGAAACTTAAAAATATGAAATATAAAATAAAAACAGATAAAAGTATGAATAAAATGAAAAATAATAAATTTATGAAAAATTAATATAAATTTTGAATGTTTTATTAATATATAATATAATTTTTAATGATTTATATTAATAATTTATATTAACGTTATTGAAATTATTAATAATATATAATTAACTATCTAGTATTTCTATAACTAAGTTTTGAATTTCAATAAATTCTTCTGTTTCTCTTTTTCTTGGTCTTGGTAAATTATTTTCAAAAATTTCTTTTATTTCTCCAGGATCTTTACTCATAATCACAATCCTATCTGAAAGAAAAACAGCTTCATCAACATCATGAGTAACAAAAACAATTGTATTATTTGTTTTATTCCATATTCTAATGAGTTCTTCCTGTAATTTATGTCTATTTTGCATATCTAAAGCTGAAAAAGGTTCATCCATTAACAACGTCTTTGTTTTATTAACAAGAGACCTTATAATTGCTACTCTTTGTTTCATTCCACCAGAAAGTTCGTGAGGATATAACTCTTCTGCACCTTCTAAGCCTACAGCTTCTAAGTATTTCTTAGCTCTCCTAATATTTTCCTCTTTTGAATGTCCTGCTATCTCTAAACCAAACATTACATTATCTAATACATTTAACCAAGGAAATAATGAATATTGTTGAAAAACAAATCCTCGTTCTCTCGATGGTTTTTCAACTAACTCTCCATTTTCTACTATCTCCCCACTTTCAGACTTTTCAAGTCCTCCAATTAAACGAAGTAAAGTAGTCTTTCCACAGCCAGATGGACCAAGAATACAAATTAACTCATTATCTTCAATTTCGAGATTTATATTGTTTAGTGCTATAATCTCTTTCTCATTTGTTTTGAATTTCTTGTTGATGTTTTTTATTTTAATTGACATAATATTCCAAATTTCATAAATAATTCTAAGTTATTATGCTTTATAATCTATTATGTTCTTACCAAAATATTTTCCTTTGAGCATGAATAAAAAGTCTATCGAATACTAATCCAATAATACCAATAGCTAACATACCAATAACGATATCTCCAGTATTAGATAAAGTAGATGCAGTCATAATCATTTGACCTAAACCAGATGTTGATCCAACCATCTCAGCAGAAACTGTACACATTAAATCAATTCCAAATGCAACTTTTAATCCTGTAACAATGGTTGGAAAAGATGAAGGAAAAATAACTTTACTAAGTATCTGTAAGTCATTAGCTCCTAATGTTTGTCCTGCTTCTATTAAAACCTTATCGGTTCTTTTTACACCATCAATTGTGTAAACAAGGATAGGAAATATACAACCCATAAATATAATAAACACTGCTGGAGCTATTCCAATACCAAACCATAAAAGTGAAAATGGTATCCATGCTACTGGAGGAATAGGTCTTAAAATACTAACTATTAATTCTGACATAGCTTCTAATCTTTCAGACCATCCTAAAATCAGACCTAATGGAACAGCTACTATTGTAGCTAATATTATCCCTAATAAAACCTTAAATAATGTATTTATTGTGTCATCAAGTAATTGACCTGTGATTATTAGGCTGTATCCAGCATTTAATACATCTAATGGAGTAGGTATTATATAATCTGGAAATACTTTAAAAACCATTGTGATTAAAAACCATATGATTATTAAAGTTACTGGAATTATTAATGAAAGAACTTTTTTATTCAAGATACCCTTAACCATTATTTAAATTAAAAATTATTATATTTAATATTAATTTTTATTACTCTTTAGACTATTAAAACTTTATATTAAAATTTTATTATTTTAATTTTATTATTATATTACTTAATTTTATTACTTAATTTTATTGGTTGAGTTTATTTTTATTTGAATTTAACTATTATTATATTGAAAATAAGGAAAAGTAATCAAAAATCAAATTATGATTTTTAATTTACTTTTTTATGTATTTTTTATATTTGATTTAATATTTAACTTTATATAGTTTGAAATATTTTATTAATGTCTAAAGCTTTTTCTATTAAACCTAAATCAATTTCTATATCCATAAAGTCTTTAACTTTGTTTTTATAATCATCACTTAAACCAGAAGTGAATTTTATATTTTTCATAGCTACCTTTTCAACATTAACATCAAATTGGTCTGCTGGTAATTTACTAGCTGCCTCTTCAGGACTTTTTAGAATATATTCTGTTGTTTCATTATGAATATCTAATATTATTTTAAGCTTATCCTCATGATTTGTAATAAAATCTTCTCTTGCAACTATCACACAACATGGGTGTTCTGGTAAAATATCATTAGAAGAAGCAATTTCAGTTCCATTAGCATTTAAAACAGCTTGAGTTACAAATGGTTCAAAAGCTACAATTCCATCAAGTTTTTTAGTTTTTATAGCATCTACTAATTGTGGAGATTTTAGAGATGAAATTGTTAAATCATTTTTATCTAAGTTTGCTTCTTTAAGAGCATATAAAAGAAGCATATATTGTATTGAACTTGGATCGGGAGTAGCTACATTTTTATCTTTTAAATCAGATACATTAGATATACCTGAATCATCAGGAACAACAATTCCACTTCCTTCCTCTTGAACAGATGAGACAATTTTAACAGGAACTCCTTTTGATATTGATGATAATGCTGGAGTTATACCTACATATCCTACATCAACTTCACCATTTGCCATAGCTGTCATTAAATTACCACCATTATCAAACTTAACAAGGTTAACTTTTACTCCCTTGGATTCATATTTTTTCTCAGCTTCAGCTATTAACAATGCAGCATGATGATCTGATGGCAAATATCCAATGTTAACAGTATCAGGATCAGATGAATTAGCATAAAGATATGCACCTGCTCCAATTAGTACTATAACTATTGCAATTATTAATACTATATATTTATTATCCATAATTTTTTCTCCTTTTTATTTGTTATTAAGTTATTATCATTAATATTGTTTTTTATTTCTTTTAGTATCAAAAATATTATTCTATATAATTAAATATAAAGCAATAAATGAGATTAGTATTAATAAATTTAATATTATATAATTAATACTAATAAAATAATGTTAATAATTAATATTAATAAATATAATATTAATAGAATTAATACATTAATAGAATTATTAATATATTAATAGAATTAATATTATAAGAATAATACTAATAAAAATAATATTAATAAAAATATTATTTATAAATTGATATTATAAAAATATTATTAATAAAATAATGTTAATAAGTAATATTAATAAAAATAATAGTAAGATAAATTTAATATAATAATAGTTGATATAATCAATAGTAATATCAATATAAAACAAACAATCATTTATAATAATAATAAAAAATTATTTAATAAAAAAATCTATTATAATTTATTAAATTATTATAATTTATTGGGTTATTATTTATTGAGTTATTGTAATTTATTAAATTTTTATAATTAATTTATTAAATTAATACATTTTATTAGATTTTCACTGTTTGTTTATTAAATATTTAGATAATCTTTTAGACAATGCTAAAATAGCTATTATTGGAGGAGCTCCAGGAGCTTCAGGAATAACACTAGCATCAGAAATAAACAAACCTTTATACTCTGTTTCGAGATTAGTATCAACAATATCTCCAATAGCAGCTGTTCCACCAGGATGAGCTCCTCTTAAATGTGTTGAAACTATAGTATTTGGGTCTACACCAGCTTTTACTAAAATTGCACCAGCAGTAGCTGCTCCTTCAGCAATAAATCTAACATCTTTAATTGTATTTTCTTTTATAACTTCTCCATCTACAATTTTCCCATGATTATCATCAGGAATCTTAACCATAATACTTAATATATCTCCTTTTTTAATATTATCCTCATTAATATTATTATCACCAGTATTACCACTATTATTATCACTATTATCACTAGTATTTTTATTACTAATATTTTCATTTAAAATAATAGAATAGTGAGGAGCAAGAACAAAGTTTCCTCCAATAACCAATGCATTCATAGTTACTTCTTTATAATAGTTAATGTCTTTAATAACTCCTCCAACAGTAACAAAAGGATCAACAAATAATTTTTCTCCAGCTTTTAAACCTAACCTTTGAAGAATAATTGCAGAGTCAATAGCTCCAGCAGCCAAAACAACAGTATCAGATTCAATAATCTCTTCATTACCGTTTGATCTTTTAACTTTAACTCCTTTTACAGAATCTCTCTCAGTAACTATTTCAGTAACTTCAGTTTCATCTATTAACTCTGCTCCATTTTCAATAGCTATCTTAATGAAATCTTGTGAAGACCATTTTGCATTGCTTGGACAACCCCATGCACACTTTCCACATTGAATACAATCTTCTTCTCTTATGAATTTAGGCATTTTTATAACTGGAAGACCAATAGACTTTGCAGCTTCAATAAATTTCTTTGTACCTTCACCAAAGTGAGAATCATCCATTTGGTGAATATCTAACAATTCTTCTACTTCATCAAGTTCTTTTGAGATATCAACATTGTACTCTTTTAATTCATCTTCAAGTAGCCTAACACCGTTTCCAGCTGCTACAACACTTGATCCTCCAACACAAGTTGTTTTTGAAAGATCTAAATAATCATCAATTTCATCATAATATTTATATGAATCAGCAACATCACAAAATGGTCCTTTTTCAACAATAGTTACTGGAATATTAGCTTTTGATAACTCCATTGCTAATATTGCTCCTCCTACACCAGACCCAACAATTAGTACCATAATTTCACCATATTTTTAAATTTAATATTATATTAAATATTTCATATTTTAAATTCTATTTATCTTTATTTTTTCACTATGATTTTTATTTTTTTGTTCTATTTTTTGCTATAATGTTTATTTTTCACTATATTTTTTTATAATTTTGTCATTATTTCGTTTAAATATAGAAACTTCTCCATAATTTATAACAATTGTTATTTGAATGAAAATAATATATAAACATTACGATTTAACATTACAATTTATATTCAAAATATAATTTACATAATAAAATATAGTCACATTAAAGTATTTTTTATATAATAAAATATCTTTATATTAAAGTATTTTTTACATAATAAAATATCTTTATATTAAAATATTTTAAAAATAAATTAAGTTTACATATATTTGTAAAAATATTTGAAAAACTAATATAACTTTTCAACAGCTTTTTTTATTTCTACCTCCTGATTTATTAATTCTAATGCATCATTAACTCTACTAAGTTCAGCTTTAGTTTCAGGATAACGTGGAACCGCAGAACATCCTCCATCATTAATTTCAGAAATAGGAAAAGTTCCAATTTTTCTAGATATTTTTTCTATCTCTATTTTATCTAAGCCAATAAGTGGGCTTAAGATAGGAAATTCTGCATTAGCACGTGTAGCTAATATATTATGGAGTGTTTGAGATGCTACTTGTCCTACACTACTACCATCAACTATTCCCAATGCATTTTCTTTTTTAGCTACTTCACTAGCTAATTTATACATACCAGATTTACACAATACACAGGTAAGCTTTTCAGGAGCATTATCTTTACATTTTTCTAGGTAATCTCCATATTTTACTATTTTAGTTCTTATTGGAAATCCATATGAATATTCATTAAGTTTATTTATTAACTCTTTGAAATTTTCTGTAACCTTTGGACCTGCAAAAGGATCGTTATCAAAATGAATAGCTGTTATAGCACAACCTCTTTTCATCATTAAGTAAGCTGCAACTGGTGAGTCAATACCACTTGATATTAAAGCTACTAATCTTCCTTGGGAACCGAGAGGTAATCCTCCAGGACCTCTAATTTTTTCATGAAATATATAGGTTTCATCTTCTCTAACTTCAAGAAAAATTTTTATATCAGGATTAGATAAATCAACTGGAGCATCAATCTTTTTTCTAACTATTGATCCAGCAAATCCAGCCATTTCCTGAGATGAAAAATCATGATCACCAACTCTTCTACATCTTACTGCAAACTTCGTTTTAGAACTAATCAAATTTTCTTCAATGAGTTTTTCTGTATATTTGCCTAAATCATTTTCAATATCTTCATAAGTAGTTTTTGTATGAATAGCAGGTGAAAATGATACGATTCCGAAGATTCTTTTTAATTTGGTTAAAGCTTCATCAAAATTTTTTGGATGAATATATATTCTTCCTTGGCTTATTTTTATTTTACATTCAAATGCAGTTTTTATGTTAGATTTTAATTGTCTTTCAAATCTTCCTCTTACTCGAGGACTTTTCAGTCCTATTTCTCCATATCTAGCTATTATTAAACTATGATTCAATAAGTTATCTTTCATTCAATCTCTCCAAATCAATCAATTTTTAATTATAAATAATATCATTATAAATAATATCAAATTATAGATGATATCAATAAATATCAATTCTATTATATAAATAAAATTAACATCAATAAAATTAATATCAATAAATTTAACTAATCATTAATAAGTTTATATAATCAATAATTATATAATCAATAATATCAATAATTTTTTAACCAATAATTTTAAATAACAATTGTTATAAATATTATTTTATTAATTATATTTAAACTTATTTAATAATTTTTTAATAATTTCTTAAATAAAAAAATTATAATAAATTATTATGTAAAATATGATAAAAATCTAGATTAATACTAATAAATAGTAAAAATCTAGTAAATTTATAGTAAAGTTTATATATTATTATAAATAATTGATAAATAACGATTGTTATATTTTCTATAATAATAAAAAATGAAAAAAATAATCGGGTATTATCGTTGAAATATTGTAGATTTATATAAAGTTGTATTGTGTTGTGTTATTTAATATAATATTATAAAATAATTTTATAGTAGTTTATATAATTTAATAACTAAATTTATATAATTATTAAGCTATAATCATTAAACTGATATAACAATAATTATTAAATACTATAATTATTAAAATTATATAGCTATATTAAAGTTAATGATATTATATGAAAAATTAAGAATATATGGAGGCCAAAAATGATTTCTGAATTAAGAATAAAAAAATCTATTGAATACATTTCTAATGTATCTAATAAATTAGTTGAAATTAGGTTTGCATATATATACAACGACTTTATTTCTTACAAAGATTTCTTAAGACATAAATCTTATTCCATTATTGATTTTATGTGTTGATTAAAATACTTAACTCTCATTTCCTAAATAGCAAAATTAATTTAATTTAATTATATAATTTTTATAAAATCATTAATTAAATTTTAATTAAAATTAATTTAAATTAATATATTAAAAATTTTAATATATTAAAAATATATTAAAATATAATATATTAAAATAATTAATTGATAATTAAAATTTTTATATTAATAAGAATTATTTTATAAAATTATTAATTATAAAGATTAGTTTAATTATAAATTATTAATTTATAATTAAATAAAAATTTTGTTTTAGAAAAAGAGTTACAAATTAACTTATTTTTGTTTTTAATATTCTATTTAAGATTTTAATCTTAATTGAATCTTTTATTAAAAATTATATTAAAAATCAAGAATAAAATAAATCAATAATATAACAATTGTTATATAATTCTTAGCTTAACTATTAATGAGGTAGAAAAATTGAAGAAAATAAAAGAGATTGCTATATATGGAAAAGGTGGAATAGGAAAATCTACTACCACCTCAAATATTAGTGCAGCATTGTCGGATGCTGGATATAATGTAATGCAAGTGGGTTGTGACCCAAAAAGTGATTCTACACATACATTAACTGGTGGAAAATCAATACCAACAGTACTTGAATCACTGAGAAAAGGAAGGGGAGCTTTAAAAGTTGAAGATGTAATTTTTGAAGGATTTAATGGAATCCACTGTGTTGAAGCTGGAGGTCCTGAACCTGGTGTTGGATGTGCTGGAAGAGGTATAATTACAGCAGTAGAATTTTTAAAACAACAAAATGTATATGAAGAATATGCTCCTGATGTTGTTTTATATGATGTTCTTGGGGATGTTGTTTGTGGAGGATTTGCAATGCCAATAAGAGAAGGAGTAGCAGATCAAGTCTACACAGTTTCTTCTGCAGATTTTATGGCTATTTATGCAGCTAATAATCTTTTTAAAGGTATAAAAAAATATTCTACAGGAGGGGGAGCTCTCTTCAGTGGAATAATTGCAAATTCAATTACATTTTCTGCTCAAAAAGATATTCTAAAAGATTTTGTTGATCAGACAGATAGTACAATAGCAGGCTTTGTTCCAAGATCTCTTACAGTAACACAAGCAGAATTAGCAGGAAAAACAACTATTGAAGCAGATCCAGAATCAGCACAAGCAGATGTTTATAGAAAACTTGCAAAGGATATTTATAATAACAAAAATGAATATGTACCATCTCCTTTAGAAAGTGATGAACTAAAGGATTGGGCAGAATCGTGGTCTGATAAATTATTAGAACTTAAAAAACAAGAAGAAGGTGATTTTAAGATATAAAAATCTTAAATTTAAGATAGATAAAATTAAGGAAATATTAATTAAATAATGTAATTTAAATAAATTATAATTTGAATTAAATAGATGTAAAATTAAGAGAATTGAATGATTAAAAGAATCAAAATTAGAATATAGAGGTTAAAATATGGCTAAAAATGAACTTGATTCAGAGGATTACATTGTAGAACTTGATAAAGTCACATGCCCTACTCGTGAACAACGTGCAAATGGAACAAATGTGTACTTTGGAAAAGCTAGTGAACTTTTAGATGATGCAAAAAAAGGTAATTTAAAATGTACTGAAAGAGGGTTTCAACAATCTGGAGGATGTATCCTAAATTTTTACCTCTCAGTGAGAGTTTCTACAATAAGAGATGCTGCGATAATTTTTAATGGTCCTGTTGGATGTTCACATGCAGCATTAGGTTATAAAGAACTATATGGAGCTATTCCAGAAGCATTAGGAAAACCAACAAATTATAAACTTAATTGGTTAACTACTAATCTTGGAGAAGATGATGTTGTTTTTGGTGCTAAAGATAAGCTTATTGAAGCTATTAAAGAAGCTGAAGATAGGTATTCTCCAAAAGCTATTTTCATTTTAACTACCTGTGTCACAGGGATAATTGGTGAAGATATTGAATCTGCAGTAAATGAGATCCAACCTGATGTAAAAGCAACCATTGTTCCAATTCACTGTGAAGGTGTAAGATCTAAAATCATGCAAACAGGATATGATGCTTTTTGGCATGGAGTATTAAAATATCTTGTTAAAAAACCTAAAAAGAAACAAAAAGACTTAGTTAATATAGCTAGTATGTTATCTTATGCATGGCAAGATAGGATTGAAATTGAAAGATTACTTGGTAAGTTAGGCTTAAGAGTAAATTTTATTCCAGAATTTGCAAGTGTTGAAGACTTTGAACAGCTGTCAGAGGCAGCAGTAACAGCACCAATTTGTCCAACTTATACAGATTACTTATCAAGAGGACTTCACCAACATTTTGGAGTTCCATTTTTCATGTATCCTTCTCCTATTGGTATTAATAATACTGATGAATGGCTTAGAGAGATAGCTAAGTATACTGGAAAAGAAGAAGAAGTTGAAGAACTTATAAAAGAAGAACATAAGAAATATGTTCCTAAATTAAAAGAGATTAAAGATAAGTTTAAAGCTATTGAGGATAAAAGAGGTTCAAAAATTGATGTTCTTGGTTCTCTTGGACAAGGACGGCTTGTTACTCAATTACCTTACTTTGATGAGTTAGGTGTTAAATCAAGTTCAGCAATGGCACAGGATTTTGATAATATCTTAATCGATGAATTAGAAGATGTTATTGATAAAGTCGGTGATTTTAATGTTATGGTAAATACTTTCCAAGCAGCTGAACAACTCCATATTACTGAACAAACAAAACCAGATATGGCTTTAACATGTCCGTTCCAAGGTGGTGCTTGGAAACGTGAAGGTTCTGTTTCAAGATTACATTCACTTAGAGGAGATCCAAGAAAATGGAGTACTCAGGCAGGATATGCTGGTGCAGTTGCATATGGAAACTTTTTACTCCAAGCACTTAAAAATGAATCACTACAAAGACTTTCTAAAGAAAATACTGGCGTTAGTGTCAAAAAATGGTACTTAGATCAACCAGATCCATTGTACTTTGCTGAAAAAGGAAAATAATTTTTTAAAATTTTATAATTTTTATAATATTTTTTATAATATTTTTATAATATTTTTATAATTTATAATATTATTATAAATTTTATAACTTATTATAAGACTTTTTATAAATCTTATAATTTTTTGTATATTTTATAAAATTTTTATAATTTATAATATTTTTATATATTTTATGTTTATTAAGGGAGATGAAAAATTGAGTGAAAAATCAGAAAACTATATAGATGAATCAAGTTCACCTAGAATAGTAGAAGCTCCAAGATATGGTTGTACATTATCTGGAGCTTATGAAGCAGCGGTTGGATTAAATGAGGGGGTTCCTATTCTTCATTCTGGTTCAGGTTGTGGTATGAGTCAATTGTTTGGTGCAAATTATGGAGGAGCTCAAAATGCTCCTGGTGATTATGGAGGCTCATCTACTCCATGTTCTTGTCTTGTTGAAGAACATGTGATTTTTGGAGGAGAAGATAAGTTAAGAAAACTTATTGATTCAACAATAAAAATTTCAACAGGTGAATTTTTTACTGTAATATCAGGTTGTGTTCCATCTTTAATTGGAGACGATGTTGATGCTGTTGTTAATGAATTTAGAGATAAAGCACCTATAATCCACGTGAATGCTCCAGGTTTTAAAGGAAACTCATTTGAAGGATATGAATTATTTTTTGAAGCTCTTGTAGATCAATATTTAAAGCCTTCGGATAAAAAAGAAAAAAAATTAATTAATATATTAGGTATTGTACCATTTCAACATATTTTTTGGAAAGGGGAGCTTAGAGCTATTAAAGAATTACTTGAAAAACTTGATATAGAAGCTAATGTTATATTTGGAGAATTTGACACAGTTGAAAAAATTCAAAAGATACCTTCTGCAGCATATAATATTGTTTTATCCCCATGGATTGGTCATAGGGCTGCTCGTAAACTTGAAAAAGAATTTGATACACCTTATATAAGTTTTCCTGGAATACCTACAGGCCCTATTCAAACTACAAAATTTTTAAGAAAGTTAGCTGAAATTCTTCCTATTAATAAAAGGAAGCTTGAAGATTTAATAAAAGAAGGAGAGCGTAGAGCTTATCGTACAATTGAATATGCTGGAGATATTCTTCAGTTTGATGTTCCTAATGTTTATTTTGGAGTTGTAGCTGATTCAAATACTGCTGTGAGTATTACAAGATATTTAACTGATGAAGTTGGACAACTTCCAGATATTGTTATTATTACTGATAATCCTCCTGAAGAATATAAGGAAGGAATTATTAATGCAATAACAAGTAGTGAAGAGATTCAATTTACTCCAGATATTATATTTGAAATAGATTCATTCAAAATAAATCAACTTTTAAAGGATAGACCATTTTTAAATCTTTATGCAAGTTCTCTTGAATCTGTTATTAAAGGTGAATTAGAAACTACTCATGTTACAGTTTCTTTTCCTTCATATAATAGGCTGGTTTTAGGAGATAATTATGTTGGATATGATGGTGGTCTTAATTTAATTCAAGATTTGTTTTATGATAAAGCAGGACCTTTGTAGAATATTATAACAATTGTTAATCGATTGATTTTTATTTTTTTATTTTTCATATTTTATTTTTTTATATGAGAATATAAAAATAGAAAACATAACATTGTTATATAAATCTGAATATTAGTATTAAAAATAAAATTATTGAAATAAAAATTATTGAAGTTAAAATTATTGAAATAAAAATTATTGAGGTTAAAATTAAAATTTTAAAGATTAAATTAAATTATTTTTATAAACAATATTGGAGGTGTTAAAATAGGTGAAATAAAAAATGATAATGAAACAAAAGGAAATCAAAAGATAAGTTATTTGAATAAAGATAATAATGATACTTCTAAAATCATTATAAGAAATATTAAAAAAACATTTGAAAGAAAAGGAAAAAAATCTAAAGAAGAGGAATTTCTTGCAATAGATAATGTTAATTTAGATATATATAATGGAGAATTTTTGGTTATTTTGGGTCCAAGTGGTTGTGGAAAATCAACATTATTAGACATTATCGGTGGTCTTTCTACTCCATCAAAAGGTGAAATAAAAATTAATGATAAAATTGTTGATGGTCCTGGATTAGATAGAGGAATTGTTTTTCAACAATATGCTCTTCTACCATGGAGAAATGCTTTACACAATGTAACTTTTCCATTAGAATCTCATTTAGATAAAAAAGAATGTGAAAAAATTAGTAAAGAATACCTTTCACTTGTAGGGCTATCTGGCTTTGAAGATAGATATCCTAATGAACTAAGTGGTGGTATGAAACAGAGAGTAGCTATTGCTCGTGCATTAGCTATTGATCCAGAAATTTTACTTATGGATGAACCTTTTGCAGCTGTTGATGCTCAAACAAGATCTATCTTACAAGAAGATTTACTTAAAATAACAGAAAACAATAAAAAAACAGTTATATTTATTACTCATAGTATAGATGAAGCTATATTTTTAGCTGATAAAGTTGCAATCATGACAGCTCGACCAGGAACTATTAAAGAAATTGTAAATATTCCAATATCAAGGCAACATAGATTTAAAACAGATTTTAAGAGCAGTACTGATTTTGCTAGATTAAGACACAAAATTTGGGAGCTTTTAAAAGAAGAAGTTATTAAATCTCAAGAAATTAAAGAAAATAAGCTTGAATTTGAGACTTCAATTGAAAAAGGTGGGGGAATTTAAATGAGTTCTGTAAATTTTTCACCAACATCTCTATTTAAATCAACATTACATAAATACATTGCAATTATAGTATTTTTAATAGCTTGGCAGATTCTTCCAACTTTAGGGCTTGTAAATCAAATATTTATTCCAACTCCAACCACAATCCTTAATGAAATGTATAGATTATGTTTAGATGGAACTTTACAATATAATACCTTAGTAAGTTTATGGAGAGTGTTTTCAGGTTTTCTTCTTGCACTTATAGTTGCACTACCTCTTGGATTTTTATTAGGTGGCTTTTTTAAAAATTTTGAAAAAGCAGTAAATCCACTTCTTCAGCTTTTATCTCAGGCAAACCCATTTACTTTGTTTCCTATATTCATTGTATTTTTAGGAATAGGAGAACTTTCTAAAATAACAATTATCTATTGGGTCACTCAATGGCCAATATTACTGAATACTATTACTGGTATATCTAATGTTGATCCTGTTTTAGTAAAAATGGCTAAATCTGCGGGATTAGGTAAAGTAGAAATTTTTACTAAGGTACTGATTCCAGCTTCACTACCAACAGTTTTCACTGGTATCCGTATGGGTGCAGTTTTCGCATTTTTCATGCTGATTGGTGCTGAGATGTTAGGATCAACTGCTGGTTTAGGTCATATGATTATGCAAGCTCAAATGGTAATGCAAATACCTAAAATGTGGGCAGGAATCGTAACTGTTGCTTTACTTGGTTATATTGTAAATTATGGTTTACTTTATTTAGAAAAAAGAGTTTCAACATGGAAACAAGATGTTGAAATTTAATATGTATATTTTGTATATTTGAGTATATAATTTATTATAAAAATTTAAGTTCATAAAATTATCCTTAGTAGGAGGTGCTATAATGACTTGCTAAAAAGAGAGAATACAAAAAATAACCGATTTGATAGTAAATAGATAGGGAAGATCCCTATCTATTCATTATAATGTATATTCAACAATTCTACTAAATTTGAATATACAATATTTAATATGTTCAATCTAATATTTAAGTTTTTTAAGCTTCATTTATAATTTTAACATATTATTTATTGAAATCAAATAAAAATTAATTTAATTAAACAATAATTTGAATAAACATATTTAAAGAAATATTAATCATTAAAATTAATATTAAATAGAAAATAACTGTGAAATCTTATAAAAACTTGATATGAGAATATAAGATTTGATATAAGAATATAATTTAACATATAAAGTATAAAGATAAAGAAAATTAAAATAAGGAGAATAAAAATGGTAAATAAAAAATTAATAGCTATAGTTATTGTAATTATAGCGATAATAGCAATAATAGCAGGATTAGTATTTTTACCATCATCGGCAAATGCTAATTCTATTAATGGAGCTGTAACAAAAGATTGTTCAGGAACTCCTTGGTTTGTAGGATATGAAAAAGGATTTTTTGATAAATATAATGTAAATGTTGTTGATAAAGGTGATATTCCTTATGCTCAACAACCTGCAGCACTTTCATCAGGAGAATTAAATGTATATGATGGACATCCAAATGCATTAATAAATCTTATTAAGAGTGGTGTTCCAGTTCAAGCTGTAGTAGTAACTGGAGCAGAACCTATTAATGGATCTTTAGATGAAGAACATATGCACTGGCTTGTTAAAGAAAATAGTTCTTTAAAAGGTCCAGAAGATTTTGAAAAATTTGTAAAAGATAATGGAAGAAAAGTTAAAGTTGGAGTACTTGCTACTGGTGTTTGTGCTGATTTAGAAACAAATGCATGGTTAAGAAAAAATAATATTACACCTAATGATACTATCGAATATGTTACTCTTCCAGATAATCAACAAGAACAAGCATTATTACAAGGTGATATTGATATTGCAACATTACATCCTCCATTTTTTGCAAAAGCAGAAAAAGATAGTAATGAAACCAATGATTCTAGCAAAAAATTAAGAATTTTAACTACTAGTACTGAAGCATTTGGTCCTGCAGCAGGATTATCCTTTGCAATAGTTAATGAAGAATTTATAAAAGAACATCCTGATACTGTTCGAAATTTCATCAAAGCATTTAAAGATGCTGATAGATGGTCTAATGATAACAGGGAAGAAGCAGGTGAAATAACTGCTAAAAATATTGATTTACCATATACAGCTAATGTTCACTGGTATAGTCCTTCTGGAGCTATTGATGATGAAGTTAAAGGATATATACAAGATTGGATTGATGCAATGGAAGCTGATGGATTAATAGAACATGGTGAATTTGTACCTGAGGATTTATATACTACTGAATTTAATGATACTTGGGATACTAGCTTACCAAATCAATAATAATATTTAAATTCTGGGGGGTTATTATTGATTTACTAATTTTTTTATAAACAAATTTCTATTTTTTATCTTTTATTTTTGATATAACTAATTTTAAGTGAAAAAATGAATTTAATAATCTTAATTAATAATCTTAATAAAATAATTTTTAACAAATTTATATCGATTATTCATAAAATCATTCATAAATTTTCTGCAGTTATTATCTTTTTTATCATATGGGAATTTTTATCAGTTATAGGAGTATTTAATCCTAATTTCATTTCTTCTCCATCGACTATTATTATAAAAATAGTCGAATTGAGTTTAAGTGGGATAATCCCTTTTGAAACAGCTTATACTCTAATAAGAGTTTTAATAGGAGTTAGTTTAGCTTTGATTGTAGCTATTCCATTGGGATTTTTGCTTGGAGGATTTTTTAAAAGGATTGAAAATTCATTAAACCCATTGTTGAGATTGTTAGAACAGATTAATCCATTAACTCTTTTTCATTTAATAATTTTATTTACATTAATAAATGAACTTGCAATTGTACTCGTGATATATTGGGCAGTTCAATGGCCTTTGTTGAATAACACAGTTACTGGTGCAAAAAATGTACCTTCAGAGTTTGTTAAAATTGGAAAATCACTGAATTTTAATAAATCTGATATTTTTTGGAAAATACAGTTACCCTCTGCACTTCCTTATATTTTCACAGGATTAAGATTAGGCGTAATATTTGCTTTTTTAATAGCTATGGGTGTGGAGATGATGGGAATGACAACAGGGAATGGTTTAGGTTATTTCATAATGCATTCGCAAGAAACTGGCTATGTTCCAGATATGTGGGCAGGAGTTGCTGTTATGACAATTTTAGCTGTTTTAGTTAATTATTCTATTACTTTAATAGAAAAGGAGTTTTACAGAATAGAAAATTTGTTATTTTAATTATTTAAAATTCTAATTATTTAAGACAAGGTTAGGATTGGGAATAAGTATGAATAGAATATAATAATGAAAAAATAATCATGAATGGAGTACAATAATGAAAAAATACTTATAAAAGGGGTATATAATGAAAAAAAAATATTTAGTAATATTAATAATCATCATCATTGTAGGCATTGCTTTTGCATCATCTCTTTTTATTTTTCAAGGAGATGAAAAAGATGTATGTTCTCAATGTAAAATGTTGAATTGTCATGATCATGCTACAGGAGATAATTATTGTTGTGATATGTGTAGTATGGAAGAAAATAGTAAATGTAATTGTCCAATGCCAATGAAAGAAAATAATAATTCTGAAAATAATGCTTCTGAAAATAGTAATTCTAAAAATAATAATTCTAATATAAGTATGAATAATTCTTTAGCTGAAAATAGTTCAGATATGAAAATGCATAACAATTAATTGCATAACAATTAATTTAATTTTTAATATCTTTTTTAATTTTTAGCATATTTTAATATTTTTAATAAAATTATAAATCAGTTAATTTGGAGTAAATATTATGTCTTATCTTAATTTAAAATACATTGATTTAAGTTCGATTACGGTTGTTGGATCTTTAATATTCTTTATTTGGGGAATAATAGTAGGATTATTGTTATTTATTTATGCTGCTATTAATGGAAATTTTGATACATTATCATTACTTATTCCATTTACAATAGCTTTTATATCTTTAGTTGGAGGAGTTGTTTATTATTTCATTGGAAATTTTCTTTATAATATTTTTTCAAATAAAATATTTAGTGTTTCCTTTGAAATATCGAATGGAAGTATTGAAAGAATCTCAATTTTACCTATTTCAATCATTATAACTTTGATAAATATTATATTTGTTATTTTGTTTTATCCTGGATTAAAATTAGTTTTAGAGATTATTTTAATAGATTTATACTCATTTATAAGTTTCACCCCAATGATTTCATTGATAGGTCAAACTATAGATATTATTACAAATCCTATTATAATTTTAATATTTATTGTTTTAACTTTTATTTTAACTGGTTTAGGAGGATTTATATATAATTTAGTATCTAAAAAAACTGGTGGAGTTGAAATAAAATTAGAAAATGATAAAAATGATAATAAAAGTATAAATAAAATCAATTATTTTAAACCATCAAGTGTAGGTTTGAACTTAGCTATTGCTTTGATTATTCCTTATACAATAATTCATCTAATAATTTCTTTTTTATTTTTCCCTGTTTCTTATATTAATTCTATTTTAGTAATTATAGGAGGATTTATAGGAATATTTATAATTATGAGTATATCTACAATATTTTATAATTTAATAGCTAAATTAAATCCTATTTTAGTTGAATTAGAATCTGATTAAGAGTAGAATAGTTTTAGATCTAAT